>CAMFBN010000009.1 GCA_945948535.1 uncultured Clostridia bacterium | reverse complement strand
CTGTGGACGATGCAGCGAGAGACTGTATGGAAGCCTTTGCCGAGAGAGGAAAGCAGTTCACGGAACAGGGGCGGGAGGACGCCGCGCAGGGTCTCCCCGCGCTCCCCTATGAGGAGTTCGCCGGTTTTGGTTTCCTGGCATTCGGAGAAACACAGACGGCAGACAATATTGCAGCAATAATGCAGGCCTACTACATGGAAGGATACAAAGCAGCAAGCGGGAGCGCCAGAGAGATTTCAAGATAAGACCACCCGCCACCCTCCACCCCGGAGGTGTGGCGGGTGATGTTTTTCTAAATGAATGTTTTGCAAAATTCAACTTTTGATAAATTGGGGAGCGCAAAATTTTGGGTCAATTTTGGGTCACAACCCACGATATGGCCCAAAGAGCAGCAATACGAAACATCATGGAAACAACCAAAAAACAGGTGTAAAATGTATGTTTCTATGAGGTAAAACACGGAACTTTACGCTATGTATCGCACTACGAATCAGTAGGTCGGGGGTTCGAGTCCCTTCCGGCGTACCAAGAGTTAATAATCCGAACCTTATCTCAGCAGGAGAAGGGTTCGGATTATTTTGCACTTGGGACTCGAACCATAAAATGCAAATGTCCGGTGGACATTTGCTCGGCGGCGGCTTGACGACGCCGACACCATAATGCAACGAGTCCCTTCCGGCGTACCACCTGAAAAGCCCAGAATCGTTATGATTCCTGGCTTTTTCGTACTTTTTGGGCTGATTTGATTTGGACTGATTTGTGATTCTGGACCAATTTTGGGCCAATTACAAAATTGGGAGTCACCCCAGCTTCTTTTCCGTGCGGAAAATCGCATCTGCAATCCGCTCCGCCGATTGGGTGTGCTTCTATGCGGGAAGCCGCTGCCCGTGCGTTGGAAAAGTGTAGAATACGCTGCCTTGTGCCTGATTGCACGCTGAGGCTTGCCGTGCTGCGTTGGCCAGACAGTTCCGTTGACCCGCAAATGTAAATATTCTGTGTCGCTGGTTGCAATTGGATGAAAAACGTGGTAGACTTGAGCAGTTGATTGACCCTATAATAAGGAGAAACGAGGATATTTTCATGGCGAAATGCAAATATTGTCAGGCCGAGCTTCCGGAGGGAACCACTCTGTGTCCGGAGTGCGGCAAGGATAACAGGGAAGAAAACAAGCTGACCCCCGGCAAGATCGCGCTGGTGGCTGCCGCCGTGGTGGTGCTGGCGGCGCTGGTTGCCGCACTGGTGTTTGCCGGAATGAGCCGGACAGACACACCTTCCGCTGAGACGGAGTCCGCAGCCGCGGAGACGGAAGCGCCCGCTACCATTCCCACTGACGGCAACCCCGACGATGAGACGGCAAAGGGCACCTATACCGCGTCCGATGCTGATGTGATTGCCGCCGGGGATACCGTGGTTGCCCGGGTGGGGGACTACACCCTGACCAACAGCCAGCTTCAGATGTTCTACTGGACGGAGGTTCGGAACTTCCTGAGTAGCTACGGCGCTTACGCATCCTATCTGGGTCTGGACACCACCAAACCTCTGGATGTGCAGACCTGTGCCATGGCGGATACGCCCTGCACCTGGCAGCAGTTCTTCCTTGCCAGCGCTCTGAATACCTGGCGCAACTATCAGGCAACGGCGGCGGAAGCGGAGAAAAACGGTTATCAGCTGGACGCGGATATGCGGGGGCAGCTGGACGCCGCTGTGGAGAATCTTGAATCCACCGCGCAGCTGTACGGCTATGAAAGCGCGGAAGCGCTGCTTCTGAGCGACGTAGGCCCTGGCGCGGGTATGGAGGACTACCAGCATTTCCTGGACCTGTACTACACGGGCAGTATGTATTTCTCTGACCTGTGCGAGAAGGACACGCCTACGGACGAAGAGGTGGAGGATTACTTTACCGCCAATGAGGAAGCCTACGCTTCCAGCGGCCTGACCCGGGACGATAAAACGGTAGATGTGCGCCATGTGCTGATTATGCCGGAAGGCGCTACCAGCGAGAACATCCGCACGGATACCTTCGAGGACGCCGCCTGGGAAAGCAGCCGCCAGAAGGCGGAGGATTTGATGGCCCAGTGGGAGCAGGGCGACAAGAGCGAAGAGAGCTTCGCGGAACTGGCGAAGGAGCACTCTCAGGACGGCTCCGCGTCCTCCGGCGGCCTGTATACCGGCGTGCAGGAGGGCCAGATGGTGGACGCCTTCAACGACTGGTGCTTTGACGATGTCCGCCAGCCCGGCGACTACGGTCTGGTCAAGACGGAGTTCGGCTACCATCTGATGTTCTTCGTGGACAGCCAGCCCATCTGGAAGGAATCCGCGAAAAACGATCTGATTTCCGCCCGGGCCAATGAGACGCTGAAGGGAATTCTGGAGAATTACCCCATGGAAGCGGAATTTGACAAGATTTTGCTGGGCTTTGTGGATCTGAACGCGGAAGCGGAAGAAGCCGAAGCGCAGGAGCAGCCTGTTGCAGAGCCTGTCGAGGGGGATGGAAATGTCTGGATTGTTGCGGGTGTTTCCGCTGCCCTGCTGGCAGCCGCCGCCTTCGTGTTCCACAGAAAAGAAGAAGCAATTTAAAAACAGGTGCGCTGCCCAAAGTGGGCAGCGCATTTGTTATTTCATGGGGCAGGTGTGCAGCAGCTCGGAGGACAGCCGCCGGAACTCGGCAGCGTCGGTGGTTTTGCGCATTTTCTTCCACAGTTTCTCGCTGCCTTCAAAACGGTCGTGCAGATGCGCCCAGTTTTCCTTCATGCGAAATAACGCATTGCGGCAGCCGGAAAACTCCACCTCGTAATCATCCATCAAAGCGTTCAGAAAGGCTTCCAGCGCGGCAATGTCCGTGCCGCCCCGGAGCATTCCCGGATCGGCGACCAGCCCCCGGCCAATCATCACCGCATTCAGGCCGGGATACTGGGCCTGCAGGGCATCGACTTCGGAAAGAGAGCGGATATCTCCGTTGAAACACAGGGAATTTCTGCTGTGTTCCATGGCATAGGTGAACCATTCCCGGTGCACCTCACCTTCATAAAACTGCTTCCGTACCCGTGGGTGGATGGTCAGCTCCCGGATGGGATAGCGGTTGTACAGCTCCAGAATAGCGGGAAATTCCTCTGCCGTTTCCAGACCCAGCCGGGTTTTTACGGAAATGGGCAGGGGAGAATGGGAAAATATTTCGTCAAAAAACCGTTCCAGTTCTTCTAAATTTCGCAGCATTCCGCTGCCCTTGCCCTTGGCCACCACCGTGCCGGAGGGACAGCCGATATTCAGATTGATTTCCCCGTACCCCAAATCCCGGATTACCTCCGCTGCCCAGAGAAAGTCCTCTGCGGACTTGGTCAGCACCTGGGGCACGGAGCAGAAGGATTCGCTTTCCGCTTTCGGCAGCTCCCGGATTTCTCTGGGAGTCAGCGTCTGGTGGACGGTGGGGGAGAAGAAGGGCATATAGTAGCGGTCCACGCCGCCGAAAAACCGATGGTGCTCCCGGCGGTAGACGCTGTCCGTCAGCCCCTCCATGGGGGCAAAATAGTAGTTCATATGACAGTTGAAAGTTGACAGTTGATAGTTGACAGTGGTATCTGACTTTTGAATCGTCCCGCAGGGACTCCTTAACTGTCAACTGTCAACTATTCACTGTCAACTATACATCAGATTTCGGAAATCACGGGCAGAATCATGGGATTGCGCTTGGTGGTCTTGTACAGGTAGCCGCTCAGGTCGTTCTTGATGGTGGACTTGATGGCGGACCAGTCCCGGATGTTCTTGCGCTGGCAGCGCTCGATGGCCTCCGTGGCAACGCCCTGCAGGGCTTCCATCAGCTGCTCGGACTCCTTGACGTAGATGAAGCCCCGGGTGATGATGTCCGGCCCGGTGATGATGCTGCCGTCCTCGGCGCTAAGGTTTACGCAGACCACGATCATGCCGTCCTCGGCAAGGTGCTTCCGGTCCCGCAGCACCACGCTGCCCACGTCGCCCACGCCGGTGCCGTCCACAAAGATCTTGCCCGCGGTGACGGTGCCCTTGAGCTTGCAGCTCTTGGCGGTCAGCTCAAACACGGAGCCAATTTCCCCGATGAAAATATTCTTTGGGTTCATGCCCATGGTCTGGGCCAGCTTAGAGTGGATTTGCAGGTGCCGCTGCTCACCGTGAATGGGGATGAAGAACTTGGGCTTTACCAGACCGTGAATGATCTTCAGTTCTTCCTGACAGGCGTGGCCGGATACGTGCAGGCCCTCGCTCTTTTCGTAGACCACGTCGGCGCCCTTGCGGTACAATTCGTTAATGATCTTGGACACCGCCTTCTCGTTGCCGGGAATGGCGGAGGCAGAAATGATAATCCGGTCACCGGCGGTGATCTCCACCTGCTTGTGGGTGTTGAAGGCCATGCGGTACAGGGCGGACATATTCTCACCCTGAGAGCCGGTGGATACGATGACGATTTTGTTCTTGGGCAGGCTCTTGATGGAGGCCAGGTCCACGATGGTGCCTTGCTTTACCTTCAGATAGCCCAGCTCCTGGGCAACTTTCAGCATATTCTCCATGCTCCGCCCGGTGACGGCTACCTTCCGCCCATGGCGCTGGGCTGTGGCGATGATAGACTGGATGCGGTGCATATTGGAGGCGAAGGTGGTGACGATGATTCGCTGGTCGCAGTTGCGGAACTGGCGGTCAAGGCTTTCCGCCACCAGATTCTCGCTGGGGGTATAGCCGCTGCGCTCCACATTGGTGGAGTCGGACAGCATGGCGAGCACACCCTGCTTTCCCAGCTCTCCCAGACGGGCCAGATCCATCATGCCGTCCTTGGAGGTGGGGTCGATCTTGAAGTCGCCGGTCATGACCACGGTGCCCACAGGGGTGTGGATGGCGAAGGCCACGGCGTCGGCGATGGAGTGGTTCACATGAATGAACTCCACCTGAAAGCACCCGGCCTTCACCACGTCGCCGGGCTTGTGGGTGACGAGCTTGACCTTGTCCGCCAGCTTGTGCTCCTCCAGCTTGAGCTTAATCAGACCGTTGGTCATGGCGGTGCCGTGGATGGGGCAGTTTACCTCCCGCATGGCATAGGGGATGGAGCCGATGTGATCCTCGTGACCATGGGTGATGAAAAAGCCCCGCAGCTTCTTCTGGTTGGCCACCAGATAGGAAAAGTCCGGGATCACCAGATCCACGCCGTACATATCCTCCTCGGGAAAGCCCACGCCGCAGTCCACCACGATCATGTCCTTGCCGTATTCCAGCACAGTGATATTCTTGCCGATCTCATCCAGACCGCCAAGAGGGATAATCTTCAGTTTTTCAGCCAAAACAATACTCCTTTCAATTTCCGCAAAGAGGTTCTTCGCGGTGTTTGTGTCCAAAATGGACAACACAAGCAAGCAGCCGTCTTCCAAAGGCTTCAGGCCCTGAATCGCCTTCGCCGGGGAAAACGCCTGCAATGTATTTTTGTCTTTCCATGCGCAAACGCGCGGTGTTTGCTTCCGGAAAAGCCCGAACCGGAAAGCGTCAACGATAGTATAGCACAAAAATAAGCAAAAGTATACAGAAATTTATAAAGCCTTTTTTACGAAATCTCGGAAAAGTAGTTGCGGGATTTGGTGGGATTTGCTATAATGGGAATCTACTATGGATTCCTATGCTTAAAGGAGGCGGCCGGCAGATGAACAGAAAGCTGGACAGGCTCTTAAAGCCCGGCATGGGCGTATACTTTTTCGTGATGGCTGCCTTCTGCGCGGCGGCGCTGCTGGAAGGCCACTACTGGATGGCGGCGGTGGAAACCACTGTGACGCTGGTGGTGTTCATGCTGTATGTGATGAACCGGAACCGCCGGGGCAGGCAGCTTCAGCGCTACATCCAGTCCATGTCCAACACGCTGGAGGCCACCTCTCAGGGGGAAAGCCCATTGCCCGCGGTGCTCATCCGGCTGGGTGACGGGGTCATTATCTGGGCCAACCACCGCTTCAGTGAGCTGACCGGCTACGCCGACACCATGATGGAGCAGCAGTTGGAGGAGGTACTGCCGGACTTTCCGCTGGACTGGCTGGAATCCGGCAAGACCGAAAGCCCTCAGGACGCTTCTCTCGGCGCCCGGCGCTACCGGGTCTACGGCACCACCGTCCGGGCGGAGGACAGCCGGGGCACCATGCTGGGGGTGCTGTATTTCAGCGACCTGACGGAGCTGTACCAGATTCGGGACGAGTATATCCGCTCCCGCCCGGTCATTTCCATTATCCTCATTGATAATTATGAGGAGCTGACAAAGAACCTGACGGAAAGCGCCATTTCCAACATGAACGCCAAGCTCAACGACGCCATCACCCAGTGGACGGACGGCTACAACGGCCTGCTTCGGAAGCTGGAACGCAATCGCTTCCTGTTCATCTTTGAAAAGCGGGACTTGCAGCGGGCGGTGGACGACAAATTCTCGTTGCTGGAAAGCATTCACGAGATTACCAATCCGGCCGGCCTTCCCGCGTCCATCTCCATCGGTCTGGGCGTGGACGGCGCGAATTTTGAGGAGGGCTACGATTTCGCGGCCCTGAGCATTGAAATGGCCCTGAGCCGGGGCGGCGATCAGGCGGTGGTGAAGGACCGCTTCAATTTCAGCTTCTACGGCGGACGGAACCGGGAGGCGGATTACCGCAGCAAGGTGCGCTCCCGTGTCACCGCCAACTCCCTGATGGAGCTGATTGGGCAGAGCGGACATGTCTTCGTCATGGGCCACAAGAATGCCGATCTGGACGCCGTGGGCGCCGCCATGGGTGTGTGCTGCCTGTGCCGCAAGAAGGGTAAAAAGTTCAGCATCGTCATCGATACGGAGAAAAATGCGGCTCCCAAGCTGATTTCCCAGATTCAGGCGGAGCCCCAGTACCGGGACTGCTTCATTTCCGGACAGGACGCCCTCCTGATGGCGGACAACCGCAGTATCCTGATTGTGGTGGATACCAACCGCCCGGATCAGGTGGAGTGTCAGCCGCTGCTGGAAGCCATTACCAAGGTCTGCGTCATCGACCATCATCGCCGGGCGGCGGATTATATCAATCCGGTTGTGGTCAATTTCCACGAGCCGTACGCCTCCTCCACGGCGGAGCTGGTGACGGAGCTGCTGCAATACGCGGTAGAGAAGAACGACGTGCTGCCCATCGAGGCTAAGTCCCTGATGGCGGGCATCTGTCTCGACACCAAGTTCTTCAACGTCCGCACCGGCGAGCGCACCTTTGAGGCGGCGGCGGCGCTGCGGCGGCTGGGGGCGGACACCACCGAGGTCAAGCTCCTGCTGCAAAACGACTTCCAGGACACCATGACCAAGTACCAGATCATCAAGTCCTCCCGGCTCTACCGACAGGAGATTGCCATTGCCGCCCTGAATACCCCCACCAGCCGGATTCTTGCGGCTCAGGCGGCGGACGAGCTGTTGAACATTTCCGGCATTACCGCGTCCTTCGTCCTGTACCCGGACGGGGATCAGGTGATTATTTCCGCCCGAAGCATCGGCTCTGCCAATGTGCAGATGATTCTCGAGCCTTTGGGCGGCGGCGGCAACACCGCCACCGCCGGGGCACAGGTCAAGAACGCCACCGTCAAGGATACCCTTGACCGGCTGGTGGAATCCATCGACCGCTTCTACGAGGAATAAACAGCTTAAAAGATACAAGATACGAGATATCTCCTGAGAATCTTCCTATCTTGTATCTTGTATCTAAAATAAGGAGATTGTATTATGAAAGTGATTCTGTTGCAGGACGTAAAAGGCAAGGGCAAGAAGGGGCAGATGCTTGAGGTTTCCGACGGCTACGCCCGGAACTTCATGCTGCCGAAGAAAATGGCCATTGAAGCCACTCCTGACGCCATCAACACCATGCGTATGAACGACAAGGCCACCCAGGAGCGCATTGCCAAGGAGAAGGCGGAGGCACTGGCGGTTTCCAAGCAGCTGCGGGAGCTGACCGTCACCGTCGTCGCCAAGGGGGGCGGAAACGGACGGCTGTTCGGCTCCATCACCAACGCGGAAATTGCCGACGCTTTGGAAAAGAAGACCGGTATCAAGCTGGACAAGCGGAAGATCGTCATTTCCGACGCCATCAAGAACGTGGGCACCTATACCGTGACCTGCAAGCTGGGCTATGAGATCACCGCGCCCCTGACCGTGAAGATCGAGGAAGCGTAAACGCTTTTGTAGGGCGGGGTCATGACTCCGCCCTACGAACGACTATAATTCCAGGAAAGGAGGATTTGGCATGGATGAAGAACTGCTGTCCCGGCAGCCGCCCCAGTCGCTGGAAGCGGAGCAGGCGGTGCTTGGCTCCATTCTGATCGACAGCCGCTGCATCACCGATGTGGTGGGACTGCTGAAGCCGGAGGATTTCTACCTCCAGCAGAACCGGGAAATCTACGAGGCCATCTATACCATGTTCAACTTCTCCCAGACCATCGACCCGGTGACGGTGCTGGATAAGCTGAAGGAGCTGGGCTATCATCACGACAATTCCCCGGACTACATTCTGCAGCTCATGGATATCACCCCCACGGCTGCCAATGTGGTGCGCTACGCGAATATTGTCCGGGACAAGGCCATGCTGCGGGGCCTGAATCAGGCGGCCACGGACATTCAGGAAATGGTGTCCGAGGAAGTGGGCACCCCGGCGGAGATGCTGGAATCGGCAGAGAAGAAAATTTACGCCCTACGCAAGGGCGAGCGGGGGGACAGCCTGGAGCACATCGGCACCACGCTGCACAAGGTCTTTGACCGCCTGACGGAGCTGGCCCAGTCCGACTCCCTGATTCCCGGCCTGTCCACGGGCCTGCGGGATTTGGACACCAAAATCAACGGCCTGAATAAGTCTGACCTTCTGCTGGTTGCCGCCCGTCCTGCCATGGGCAAGTCCGCCTTCGCCCTGAATATCGGGGTGAACGTGGCGAAAAAGTACAAGAAAACCGTTGCAATTTTCAATCTGGAAATGTCCCGGGAGCAGCTTGCCATGCGCCTGCTCGCCAACGAGAGTTTTGTGGAGCTGCAAAAATTAGCTACCGGCAAGCTCAGCGAGGAGGAGTGGACGAAGCTGTGCATGGCCTCCGCAGCCTTAAGCCAGACGGACATCCGCATTGACGACAACCCCACCGTCACCGTGGCGGACATCAACGCCAAGTGCCGGCGGCTTGACAATCTGGGCCTTGTCATCATCGACTATTTGCAGCTGATGCAGGGCTCCGGCTACGGCAAGAACAACGACAACCGTGTGGTAGTGGTGGGCGAAATTTCCCGCTCCTTAAAGATTATGGCCAAGGAGCTGAATGTCCCCGTCATCTGCCTGAGCCAGCTGTCCCGTGCGGTGGAGAGCCGCACCGACAAGCGGCCCATCCTGTCCGACCTCCGGGAATCCGGCGCCATCGAGCAGGACGCGGACTCGGTGATGTTCCTGTACCGGGACGAATATTATCACGAAAACACGGAAGAAAAGGGCGTTGCCGAGTGCATCGTGGCGAAGAACCGTCACGGCGAAACCGGCGCGGTGAAGCTGCAATGGATTGGTCAGTACCAGACCTTTGCGGACCGGGAGTGGAAGCATGCAGAATAAGCTGCTGAACTTCATCCGGGAGGAGCATCTGATTGCCCCGGGAGACCGGGTTATCTGCGCCATATCCGGCGGGGCGGACTCCGTGGCGTTGCTGTTTGCCCTGTATCTATTGAAGGATAAGCTGAACATCCGGCTGGAAGCGGCCCATTTTAACCACCATCTTCGGGGGGAGGAATCCCGGCGGGATGAAGATTTCGTTCGGGACTTCTGCGCCCGGTTTGAGATTCCCCTCCATGTGGATGAGGCGCAGGTGCAGCCCGGAAAGAAGGGGCTGGAAGCTGCCGCCCGGGACGCAAGGTATGCCTATCTTCAATCCCTGGACGGCAAAATCGCCACGGCCCACACCGCCGACGACAACGCCGAAACTGTGTTGCTGCACCTGATCCGGGGCACCGGCCTGAAGGGCCTTGGCGGCATCGCCCCCCGGAGGGGCAAGCTGATCCGCCCCATGCTCTGCGTCACCCGGCAGGAGGTGGAGGGCTTTCTAAGCGCGTGGAATCTTCCTCACGTTGAGGACAGTTCCAATGCTTCCGACGCCTTTCTGCGCAACCGCATCCGCCACCATGTGATGCCGCTTCTGCGGCAGGAAAACCCCAGAATTGGGGAGAATCTGTCCCGTATGGCTCTGCGTCTGCGGATGGATGAGGAATATCTGACACAGCAGAGCGCCTTTGAAGAACTTCCGGATGTTTACACACTGCGGACACTGCCGCCAGCCCTGCGCAGCCGCGCGCTGGAAGCCTTTTTAAAGCAAAACGGCGTTCCGGAACCGGAGGACGCCCATATCGCTCAGGCGGAAGCGCTGGTGTTTTCCGAAAATCCCTCCGCGAAAGCGGCCTTTCCCGGCGGTGTCACCGTTTCCCGCAGCTATGACCGGCTGACGGTGATTGCGAAATATGCGGATTTGGGGGAGGTCAGCCTGCCCTGTCCCGGTCGGGCGGAGTTCGGCGGCTTTCGGGTGACCTGCTCACCGGCGGCGGAAATCCGCAATACGGGGGATACCTTTACGGTACGCCCGGCAGGGACAATGAAGCTTCGCTCACGGAAAAGCGGAGATGCCCTTCGCTTAAGCGGCGGCACCAAGAGCCTGAAAAAGCTGCTGATCGACCGGAAGATTCCGGCATCCCGGCGGGACGCAATTCCGGTGCTGTGCGATGACGTTGGCGTTTTGGGCGTCTGTTCCATTGGCGTAAATATGAACCGGGCGGCGGCTTCGCTGCCTGCCGTGACGGTTCGTTTTGAAAAAATTCAGGGGGAAAAACAGAATGGATAAGGATATTGAACAGATTCTTCTGTCCGAAGAACAGATTCAGAATCGAATTCGGGAGCTGGGTGAAATCCTGACCGCCGAATATGCGGACAAGAACCCGGTGATTGTGGGCGTCCTCAAGGGCGTTGTGGTGTTTTACGCCGATATGATTCGCCAAATCAAGGTGCCCTGCCAGCTGGACTTCATGTGGCTGTCCTCCTATTCCGGTGCCAATTCCACCGGAAAGATGCTGGTGCGGCAGGACGTGACCGCCGACATCCAGGGGCGGCACGTGCTGATTCTGGAGGACATTTTCGACACCGGCAACTCTCTGGAGTTCACGGTGAACCATCTGAAGGAGAAGAACCCCGCCTCCATTAAGGTCTGCACGCTGCTGGATAAGCCGGAGCGCCGCCGCAAGGGCGTGACGTTGCAGGCAGACTACGTGGGCTTTACCATTCCCAACGCCTTTGTGGTGGGCTATGGCCTGGATTACAACGAGAAATACCGGAATCTGCCCTATGTGGGCATCCTGAAGCCGGAAGTATATACAAAGTAAGGAGAACCCAATTGAAAAATCGTAGAATTATCCCGACCATCCTATATCTGGTGCTGCTGGTGGCGGTCTTTGCCTGGGTCAGCGGGCTGTTCACCCAGAGTCAGGATCAGATACCCTATTCCGAAGTGCTGAAGCTGTTCCAGAACCAGCAGGTCAAGTCCTTTGTGGTGGATGACGATGTGATCACCATGAACCTGTACGAGCCCTACGCCGGGCAGACCACGGTCACGGCGACGCTGGCGGATACCAACCGATTCCGCACGGAAATGGACGACCTGTTTGTGGAGCAGTACAATTCCGGCGTGCTGGAATCCTTTCATTTCCGAGCCGGAAAGAGCGTGTCCACCTATGACCTGATTCTGCCCCTGCTGATTGTGGGGCTGGTGCTGCTGTTTGTCTGGGGCTTTATGATGGGCCGGGCCAACAACAATAACCCCCTGAACAATTTCGGCAAGGCCCGCACCGTTCTGGGCGTGCCGGACGGGAAAAAGGTCACTTTTGCGGATGTTGCCGGGGCGGATGAGGAGAAGGAAGAATTGCAGGAGATTGTGGATTTCCTGAAAAATCCCGAGAAATTCACCGAGATCGGCGCCCGGATTCCCCACGGCCTGCTGCTGGTAGGCCCTCCCGGCACCGGTAAGACCCTGCTTGCCCGGGCGGTGGCGGGGGAGGCCGGGGTGCAGTTCCTGTCCATCTCCGGCTCGGACTTTGTGGAAATGTATGTGGGCGTGGGCGCCAGCCGTGTGCGCGACCTGTTTGAGCAGGCAAAGAAAATTGCCCCCGCCATTGTATTTATCGATGAAATCGACGCGGTGGGCCGCAAGCGCGGTTCGGGCTTAGGCGGCGGACACGATGAAAAGGAGCAGACCCTGAACCAGCTGCTGGTGGAAATGGACGGCTTCTCCCGCACCGAGGGGGTCATCGTTCTGGCTGCCACTAACCGCCCGGATATTCTCGACCCGGCGCTGCTCCGGCCCGGACGGTTTGACCGGCAGATTCAGGTGGGCCGTCCCGATGTGAAGGGCCGTGAGGAAATCCTCAAGGTGCACGCCAGGGACAAGAAGCTGGACGCTTCCGTAAACCTCAAGACCATCGCCCGCTCCACCGCCGGCTTCACCGGCGCGGACTTAAGCAACCTTCTCAACGAGGCTGCCATCCTTGCCGCCCGGGAAAACCGCCCGGTGCTGAACATGGAGGACCTGAACGAGGCGCTGATGAAAATTACCGCCGGCCCCGCGAAAAAGAGCCGTGTCCAGACCCGGAAGGATTTGAAGGAGACGGCGATCCACGAGGCGGGCCACGCCGTCGCCATGTACCACCTGCCCACCCACGACCCGGTGCGGCACATTACCATCATTCCCCGGGGCCAGTCCCTGGGCTCTACCTGGTCGCTCCCCAAGGACGATTCCTCCAACCTGACCCGGAATGAAATGTACGAGCAGATTATCTCTCTGCTGGGCGGACGGGTGGCGGAGGCCCTGTTCATCGGGGACATCTCCGTGGGTGCGTCCAATGACATCGACCGTGCCACCAAGCTGGCCCGGGATATGGTGGCCCGCTACGGCATGTGCGAGAAGCTGGGCACCGTTTCCTATCTGGACGGCGGCGAGGTCTTCATCGGACGGGACTACCAGACCACCAAGAGCTACTCGGAGAAGGTTGCAGGCACCATCGACGACGAGGTCAAGGCCCTGATTGACCGGGCTTATGCCCACTGCAAGAACATCCTGACGGAGAATGCCGACAAGCTGAACGCGGTCGTGGATTTCCTGATGGAGCACGAATCCATGACCGGCGAGCAGTTTGAAGCCATCATGGAGGGCAAGCCCGTGGGAGACGCTTCCACCACCGCCATGTTCGACGGCTTTGAGAAGCCGGAAAACACGGAGAATGCACAATAAGATACGCCCCTGCCGGGTTTTCGGCAGGGGCATTTGCCTTCCCCTTTGGGGAAGACGGCGCGGCGAAGCCGTGACGGATGAGGGTGAAACAGGCTAAATCGCGTACAGCAGCACCGCAAAATATTGCAGCACCGCCCCGAGAACCACAAAAATGTGGAACACCGAGTGCATCCACTTCTTGGTCTTACCCAGCCCGTAGAGCACGGAGCCCACGGTGTAGGCGATGCCGCCCAGAAGCAGCAGCAGGAATCCCGGCACCCCCATGGCTTCCAGCGTCTGCTTTGCGAAGGGAATCACCGCCCAGCCCATGCCGATGTAGCAGGCCATGGAGAAGACGCTGTACTTTTTCAGGTCGATGGCGGTGAGGGTGCAGGCGACAACCGCCAGCAGCCACTCAAAGCCGAACAGGCTCCACCCCAGCGCCGGGTGGGCGGGCCGGATGGCGGACAGCACCACGGGGGTGTAGGTTCCGCAGATCAGGAAATAGATGGTACAGTGGTCGATGACCTGCATTACCTTTTTGCTCATGCCGGGCTTCAGGCCGTGGTAGACGCTGGAAATGGTGAACATGGTGATGAAGGTGGTGCCGTAGATGGTGCAGCTGACGATGCCGTAGTAGTTCTGATTCAGGGCGGCCCGCACCACGCAGGTCAGCAGCACGATGACGCCCAGCGCCCCGCCGACAATGTGGGTAATCATGTTCATCAGCTCTTCGCCCCGGGAATAGTCCGGCAGCTGCCGGTCAGACAGTTTTGTTCGTTTCATAGTAACACCTCACAGGAATATTGCTATTACCATACCACAAACTGGCCGAAAAGCCACCTACCGCTGCTACTCTACGCTCTATGCCCGGGAGAGACGCCGATTCTACCCCCGGTAGAGTGGCAGATTTCGGCCCTTTTTGGAAAGAAACCCTTGCAATTGCGGCCCTGTTCGACTATAATAAAATGAATTATTATCTTTCTGATGAGGTTACGCTGTGTATTTAAAATCACTGGAATTACAGGGCTTTAAGTCCTTCCCGGATAAGACGCTGATCCGCTTTGGCGACGACATCACCGCCATCGTCGGCCCCAACGGCTCCGGCAAGTCGAATATCTCAGACGCGATTCTGTGGGTACTGGGCGAGCAGAGCTCCAAGTCCCTGCGGGGCGCGAAAATGGAGGACGTGATCTTCGGCGGCACCCAGAAGCGCAGTGCAGTGGGTTTTGCCGAGGCGACCCTGACGCTGGACAACACCGACCGGGCGCTGGCATATGACGCCGACGAGGTCATGATTACCCGCCGGTATTACCGCTCCGGCGACGGCGAATACTATATCAATAAGCAGTCCGCCCGGCTCCGGGATATTAACGAGCTGTTCATGGACACGGGCCTTGGCAAGGAGGGCTACTCCAACATCGGTCAGGGCCGCATTGACGAAATTCTCTCCCTGAAAAGCGGCGACCGCCGGGAGATTTTCGAGGAAGCCGCCGGTATCTCCAAGTACCGCCACCGCAAGGAGGAAACCGAGCGGAAGCTGGCCTCCACGGAGGATAACCTTTTGCGCATCGGCGACAAGGTGTCTGAGCTGGAACTCCAGCTGGAACCGTTGAAGGTGCAGTCGGAAAAGGCAAAAAAGTATCTGGAATTGAAAGAGGAACTCAAGGGCGTGGAGGTGGCTGTCTGGCTGGACACGCTGGATAAGCTGTCCGCCGCCGCCAAGAAGGCCGAGGAGGACTACGCCTCCGCTTCTTTCGTTTTGCAGCAGGCCCACGACGATCTGGACGCCCTCTACCGGCAGGCGGAGGACTTGGGAAAGACCCTCCATGACCGGGACGGAGAACTGGAAACCGTCCGGCTGAAGGCCAATATGCTCTCTGCTACCCACCAGCAGCTGGACGGTCAGATGGCAGTGCTTCAGGGCAACATGGACAATAACCGGGCCAACATCGCCCGGATTGAGGAAGAGCTCAAAGGGCAGGAGGACCGCAGCGGTGGCATCTCCACCCAGATTCAGCAGACCGAGGAGCGCATCGCGGAGATTGAGGAAAAGCTGGCGCAAAAGCGGGCAGAATTGGATCAGTGCCAGCAGGCGCTGACCGCCCTGACTGCCAGCGCCCAGGGCATAACCCGGCAGTATCTGGAACTGAGAAGCAAGGAATCCGCCCTGGCAGCGGACATTGCCGGGGCGGAAGCGGACGTGCGGGGTCTGGAAGAGAGCATGGTGCAGTCCAGAAGCCGCTTAGAGCAGCTGGACGGCGACCTGTCCGCGGGAGCGTCCCGCCGGCACGAGGCCCAGACCAATCTGGACGGCTGCCGTCAGGAATTGAAGGCCGCCCGGGAGAATGTCACCGCCGCGAACAACACCATTTCCGGCTACACCCTGCGGAAGACTACCCGCTGTAAACGCCGGGACGAGCTGGAAGAAAAGCAGCGGGAGCTGTCCCGGACGCTGGACTCCGTAGCCGCGAAAATCAAGGTTTTTCGGGCCATGGAGCGGGATTTTGAAAGCTATAACAAGGCCGTGCGCATGGTCATGCAGGAGGCCCAGCGGGGCGCTCTGCGCAACATCCACGGCCCCGTGTCCCGGCTCATCCGCACGGAGGACAGCTACACCGTGGCGGTGGAAATCGCACTGGGCGCCGCCATGCAGCAGATTGTGGTTGGCAATGAAGCCGACGGCAAGGCGGCGATTTCCTTCCTCAAGCGCACCGGCGGCGGTCGTGCCACCTTCCTGCCCATGAGCAATATTCAGGGCAGAAGCCTACAGGAAACGGGCCTTGAAAACTGCCGTGGCTTTGTAGGCATCGCCTCGAATTTGGTAAAAACCGACGAAAAGTACCGCCAGATTATAGAGAATCTGCTGGGCCGCACCGTCATTGTGCAGGACATGGACGCGGCCATCAATATGTCCCAGAAGTACCGCAGCCGCTTCAAAATCGTGACGCTGGACGGTCAGGTCATGAACCCCGGCGGCTCCATGACCGGCGGCTCCGTCAATAAGGACGCGGGAATTTTGTCTCGGGCCAACGAGCTGGAAAAGCTCTCTTTGCAGGAGCAGAAGCTGCGGCAGGAGCAGCAGATTCTGGAAGCGGATTTAGCGGAAGCCCGCCGCCAGTGCGATCAGGTGGAGTTCCAGATTTCCGCCGCCAAGGATCAGCTTCGGGAAGCGGAGGATCAGGTGCTGCGCTTAGAGGGCCTTGAAAAGCAGCATGAGATTCTGCTGAACGCCATTGTAGAGGCGGAAAATTCAGCCCGCCGGGAGCGGGAATCTCTCAACGAGCGCGACCGCACCGACCGGGAGCGCTACAGCGCCCAGCAGGCGAAAATTCAGGTATACAACCGGGAGCTGGCCCAGACGAAGGAGAAGCTGAGCCTTTTGGAGGGCAGCCAGACCGAGGCGGCCAACGAAAACGCCGCCATCACCGACCGGATGACCGCCTTAAAAACCGAGGAAGCGGCGCTGGATGCGGAGCGCTCCACGGCAACGTCCCACATCGGCGACCTGCGGCAGCTGCAGGGGGCCATGGAGGGCGACCGGGAGAAAAAGCAGATTCTGATGGACTCCATCCGGCAGGACAACGCCCGGCTGGAAGCCGAAATCGACCAGCTCAGGCAGCGTCAGACGGAAAACGACGCGGAAAACGCCGAAATGAACGTGAAGGTGCAGCAGGTGCTGGAAAGCCGCGCCGCCGCCGAAGCTGCCAAGACCAAGGCAGAGCGGGACGCTCAGGAGAAGAACAAGGACATCCTGAACATGGAGCGGGCCTGCGCCCTGCTGGAACAGAAGAAGGTCACCTCCTCCATGGAGGAGCGGCAGATCATCGACAAGCTGTGGGACACCTACGAGCTGACCCCCGGCACCGCGCCGGAATTCCGTGGGGAAATCGAGAACGTCACCGCCGGAAACCGCCGGGCCGCGGAGCTGAAGCGGAAGATTTCCGCTCTCGGCACCCCCAATCTCGGTGCCATCGAGGAATACGCCCGGGTCAATGAGCGCTACACCTACCTTGCCGGGCAGCGGGACGATGTGCTGACCTCCAAGCGGGAATTGGAGAGCATCATCCGGGACATCACCGCGGAAATGACCACGATTTTTGTCACGGAATTTACGAAAATTGACCACTATTTCGGCCAGACCTTTGAGGAAATGTTTGGCGGCGGCAGGGGACAGCTGATTCTGGAGGACCCGGAAAATCCCCTGACCTGCGGCATCGAGATTCGGGTGCAGCCCCCCGGAAAGCAGGTGAAAACCATCACGCTGCTGTCCGGCGGCGAGAAGGCCTTTGTGGCAACGGCACTGTACTTTGCCATTTTGAAGGTACGGCCCACGCCCTTCTGTCTGCTGGACGAGATCGACGCGGCGCTGGACGACCGGAACGTGGAGCGGTTTGCCAGCTACCTGCACAATCTGTCGAAGAACACCCAGTTTATCGTCATTACCCACCGCCGGGGCACCATGGAATCTGCCGACGTGCTCTACGGCGTGACCATGCAGGAGCAGGGCGTGAGTAAGCTGTTGCGGCTGGATCTCAACCAGATGGAAGAATACCTGGGAATCGTGGAGTAAGATACAAGATAAGGAATGTCATTGCGAGCCAGTGGAACACTGACGTGGCAATCCGTTCTCTTGACGAATGGAACTTCTGGGGAAACGGATTCCCACGGTCGCTTCGCTCCCTCGGAATGACATTCTATGCTGGTGAAATACAAGAATTTTGGGAGTTATTATGGGATTTTTTGATAAAATTAAGGAAGGCCTTGCAAAGACCCGGGACGCTCTGAGCGATTCTCTGGGCGGCGTGTTCACGGGCTTTTCCGAAATCGACGACGACTTTTACGACGAATTGGAGGAGAGCCTGATTCTGGCGGACTTGGGCGTGGACACCGCCTGCAAAGCCGTGGAGCGGCTGCGCAAGGCCGTCCGGGAGCGGCACCTGAAAACCACGGAGGAAGCAAGAACCGCCCTCAAGGAAATTTTGGTGGATATGCTGAACGTGGGGGACACGGCTCTGAACCTGTCTACCACCCCCAGCGTGGTGCTGGTGATTGGCGTCAACGGCGTGGGCAAGACCACCACCATCGGCAAAATTGCCACCCAGCTGACCCGGCAGGGCAAGCGTGTGCTGCTGGTGGCGGCGGATACCTTCCGGGCGGCGGCTGCCGACCAGCTGGAAATCTGGGCAGAGCGCAGCGGCGCAGGCCTAGTCCGGCAGCATGAGGGCGCCGACCCGGCCTCGGTGGTCTACGACGGCATTCAGGCCGCCCGGGCACGGGAGGTGGATGTGATCATCATTGACACCGCCGGACGGCTCCACAACAAGGCCAATCTTATGAATGAGCTGAACAAAATCAGCCGCATCATCGACCGGGAGCTGCCCGGTGCGGCCCGGGAGACCCTGCTGGTGCTGGACGGCACCACGGGCCAGAACGGCCTGATTCAGGCCAAGCAGTTCAAGGAAATCGCCGGGGTCACCGCCATCGCCCTGACCAAGCTGGACGGCACCGCCAAAGGCGGCATCGTCATTGCCGTGGCGGACGCTTTGCAGATTCCTGTGAAATTTGTGGGCGTGGGCGAGCAGGCCGATGACCTGATGCCCTTTGAAGCAAAGGACTTTGTGGAGGCGCTGATCTGATGAAGGTAGTTTTGGCAAGCAAAAACCCCCACAAATTGGTGGAAATCAGCAAAATTACCGAGAAATTCGGCATGGAGCTGGTGATGGAGTCCGACCTTGGCGTGGACATCGACGTGGAGGAAACGGGAACCACCTTCGAGGAAAACTCCTTCCTCAAGGCTGAGGCCGTCATGAAGGCCACGGGCCTTCCTGCCCTTGCGGACGACTCCGGTATCGCGGTGGACGCTCTCAACGGCGAACCGGGCATCTACTCCGCCCGGTACGGCTTTGACGAAAGTCTGGACGACTGGGGCCGGCTCCAGCTTTTGCTCAAAAACACGGAAAACGTTCCCGACGGGCAGCGGCAGGCGAAATTCGTCTGCGTCATCACCATGGTGACCCCGGAAGGGAAGTGTATACAGGCCCGGGGCGAAATCCACGGAGAGCTGCTCCGCGCTCCCGCCGGAGAAAACGGCTTCGGCTATGACCCCATTTTCTACTATCCACCCATGGGAAAGACCACGGCGGAAATGGCCCCTGAGGAAAAGAACCGGGTGTCCCACCGGGCCAACGCCCTGAAGGTGTTTTATGAGAAACTGAAGGAGGCAGGCTATGCTGACAAGTAAGGAACGGGCCCAGCTCCGGGCCCAGGCCAATACGCTGGAAACCACCCTGATGGTGGGCAAGGACGGGGTAACGGAAGCGGTGGCGGCGGAAGCCGACCGGCTGCTCACCGCCCACGAGCTGGTGAAGGGCAAGGTGCTGGAAACCGCCCTCATGAGCCCCCGGGAGGTGTCCGACGCCCTGTGCGAGGTGACCGGGGCGGAGGGAATTGCCTGTGTAGGCAATAAATTCGTGATCTGGCGCTTCTCCGAAAAGTGTCAGGAGACCCGGAACCAGACAGGACGGGCCAAGCGGAAGGAAGTGCCCAAATCCAAGGCAGACCCGGTAGGCAAGGGCGTCCGCGCCCGCCGTGCCGCGGCGAAAAAAGTGCGGGAGCAGCGCAACCAGTATTTCCGGCAGCAGGCCATCGAAAAGTCCATCGAGCGCAGCCGGGAAAAGCAGCTTCATTCAATTGACAATTGACAGTTGATGCCGAAGACAGAAATATATTTGTAAAGGGTTTGTTCTAATAAGAAAAAATTGTCAATTGTCAACTTTCAATTGTCAATTGTAAAAGAGGAAGGGTAGTATGGAACGAATCGGCATTTACGGCGGGACTTTCAACCCACCCCATATTGGACATCTGGAAGCGGCAAAGCAGGCCGTGAAAGCGCTGGGACTCAGTAAGCTATTGCTGATTCCGGCCTACGCGCCGCCCCACAAGGCGGTGCTGCCGGAGCATTCCCCCACGGCGCAGCAGCGCCTGGAAATGCTGCGCATTGCCGCCGCGGGGTGCCCGGAACTGTCAGTTTCAGACATGGAGCTGCGGCGGGAGGGGGTCAGCTATTCCTGCGAAACGGTGGAGGCGGTGAAGGGGCAGTTCCCCGGCGCGGAGCTGGTGCTGCTCATGGGCACGGATATGTTCCTGACCTTCGACACCTGGATGCACCCGGAGGAGATTGTCAAGAATGCATCCCTGGGCGTATTTTACCGGGGCGACAAGGGCGAACAGCCCGCCATCGCAAAGAAAAAGGCGGAAATGGAGGCCCGGGGCGTCACCGTCTATCTGGTGCGCAACGAGGTCATTCCCATTTCCTCCACCCAGATGCGGCGGCTTCTGGCCTTCCGCTGTGCAGGCCGGTTTCTGCCGGAGGGCGTGCTGGACTACATCCGGGAAAACCGTCTTTACGACACCCGGGCCGATTGGAAGAACCTTCCCATGGAGGCGCTGGAACCCATTGTAATCAGCCTCCTGAATCCCAACCGGGTCGCTCATGTGCTGGGCTGCCGGGACACGGCGGTGGCGCTGGCAAAACGCTGGGGGGCGAATGTCAATGACGCGGCCCGGGCGGGCATCCTCCACGACATTACCAAGGCCATTGACGGGCCCCTGCAATTGACATTATGCGACGCCTATGGTAAACTGTTAGACGATTTTTCCAAACGTTACCCCCGGACGCTCCACGCGCTGACCGGTTCCATGGTTGCCCAGCGGATTTTTGGGGAAAATGAGAACGTGGTGTCCGCCATCGAGTTCCACACCACCGGCAGGGCCAATATGAGCCTGCTGGAAAAGATCATCTATGTGGCGGACTACATGGAGCCGAACCGGGCCTTCCCCGGGGTGGAAGAGCTGCGGGAACTGGCCTTTACCGACATCGACGCCGCATTGAAGCTGGGCCTTGAAATGACGCTGGAGCATTTGAACGAGCAGGAGGCGGAGGTATCGCCTGCCTCCCGGGATGCTCTCGCGTGGCTCAACCGATAAGTACCATCCAGAAAGGATTGATGTTTTTGTTAACACCCAAACAGATTGCTTATGAAGTGACCAAGGCCCTGGATGCCAAGAAGGGCATGGACATCAAACTGCTGAAAATCGACCGGGTCAGCAGCCTTGCAGACTATTTCCTCATCTGCACCGGCACCTCCAATACCCACGTCAAGACCCTGTGCGACTATGCCGAGTACACCTTGGAACAGCTGGGGGAGCCTATGCTGGGCCGGGAGGGCCACCGGGGCAGCGCCTGGGAGCTTCTGGACTACGGCACCATCGTGGTGCACGTCTTCACCGAGGAGGCCCGGAAGTTTTATGATCTGGAACGGCTGTGGGCCGACGCCGAGGTTGTGGATTTGAAGGAGATTATTCCCGAATTGCAGGGTTGAAATAGTTGACAATTGACAGTTGACAGTTGACAATTATGGTATCCCCTTCGGGGATGACTGAAATTTGTCCCGTTGGAACTCCTTAAAATTCAACTCACACAAGAGATTATTGCCGTGTAAGACACGCGGTTTAAGAGAGGAATGTTCGCCATGAACTACGATTACGCAAGCATTGAAGCCAAATGGCAAAAATACTGGGAGGAGCACGATACCTTCCACACCGATGTCTGGGATTTCAGCAGACCTAAGTACTATGTGCTGGATATGTTCCCGTACCCTTCCGGCGTGGGCCTGCACGCGGGCCATCCCGAGGGCTACACGGCTACCGACATCATGTCCCGGATGAAGCGGATGCAGGGCTACAACGTGCTGCACCCCATGGGCTACGACTCCTTCGGCCTGCCTGCGGAGCAGTACGCCGTCACCACCGGCCACAACCCCAACGGCTTTACCCAGAAGAACATCGAGACCTTCACCAAGCAGCTCAAGGAGCTGGGCTTTGACTACGACTGGTCGAAGCTGATCGCCACCTCCGACCCCTCCTTCTACAAGTGGACCCAGTGGATTTTCAAGAAGCTGTATGAAAAAGGCTACGCCAAGCGCATCGAGATGCCCGTCAACTGGTGCGAGGAGCTGGGCACGGTGCTTTCTAACGATGAGGTCATCGACGGCAAGTCCGAGCGGGGCGGCTATCCCGTTGTCAAGAAAAATATGATGCAGTGGGTCATCGACCAGCCTGCCTTCGCCGAGAAGCTGCTGGAGGGCCTGAACGAAATCGACTGGCCCGAATCCACCAAGGAAATCCAGCGCAACTGGATCGGCAAGTCCACCGGCGTGGAGGTGGACTTCCAGCTGGTAGGCGGCGGACAGTTCTCCATCTACACCACCTGCATCGAAACCATCTACGGCATCACCTTCATGGTGCTGGCTCCCGACGGCAAAATCGTCCAGTCCCTGATGGATCGCGTTCAGAACAAGGACGAGGTTCAGGCCTACATCGACGAGACCGTGAAGAAGAGCGACATGGACCGCACCGACTTGAATAAGGGCAAGTCCGGTTGCCCCCTCAAGGGCATCTACGCCATCAACCCGGTGAACGGCAAGGAAGTGCCCGTGTTCATCGGCGACTTTGTGCTGGCAAACTACGGCACCGGCGCAGTCATGGCTGTCCCCAGCCACGACCAGCGTGACTTTGAGTACGCGCAGGTGCACAATATCCCCATGATTCAGGTCATCGAGGGCCGGGACGTGTCCGAATGCGCCTTTGAAAAGCAGGACTATCTGGGCAAGGGCTGCCGTCTGATGAATTCTGAGGAGTTCACCGGCTTGACGGTGGAGGAGGCCAAGGAGGCCATCACCTGCAAGCTGGAAAAAATGGGCGTTGCCCGCCGGAAGAACAACTACCACTTCCGGGAGTGGATTTTCGCCCGTCAGCGCTACTGGGGCGAGCCGGTGCCTTGCGTGTACACCGACGACGGGAAGACCTACTTCCTCCCCGACGAGGAGCTGCCCCTGATTCTGCCGGAACTGGAAGATTACAAGGGCAAAAACGGTCAGGCCCCCCTGGAAAACGCCACCGAGTGGAAGAAATACGATAAAAACGGCATCCACGGCGTCCGGGAGACCTCTACCATGCCCGGCAGCGCCGGTTCTTCCTGGTACTATATGCGCTATATCGACCCCCAGAACGACAAGGCGCTGTGCGACCCCGAGCTTCTCAAGCACTGGCTGCCCGTTGACCTGTACGTTGGCGGCCCGGAGCACGCCGTGGGCCATCTGATGTACTCCCGCATCTGGAACCGGTTCCTGTACGACGAGGGCATCTCCCCGGTAAAGGAGCCGTTTAAGAAGCTGGTGCATCAGGGCATGATTCTGGGCGAGAACGGCATCAAGATGGGCAAGCGGTTCCCCCAGTTCGTGGTGAATCCCAGCGACATCGTCCGGGACTACGGCGCGGACACCCTGCGGCTGTACGAAATGTTCATGGGCCCGCTGGAGGTCTCCAAGCCCTGGAGCACCACCGGCGTCATCGGCGCGAAAAAGTTCATCAACCGGGTGTGGAACTTCTTCACCGAGAGCGCCAACATCACCGACGAGGACGACGGCAAGCTGACCAAGGTCTACCACCAGACCGTGAAGAAGGTGACGAACGACTTTGAAGCGCTGGCCTTCAACACCGCCATCGCCCAGATGATGGTGTTCGTCAACGAGGTCTATAAGAACGGCACCTGCCCCAGAGAATATGCCGAGGGCTTTATCAAGATGCTCTCCTGCATCACCCCCCACGTGGGCGAGGAGATGTGGCAGCTGCTGGGCCACGACAAGACCATTGCTTACGAGCCCTGGCCCACCTATGACGAAAATAAGTGCAAGGACGCCGAGGTGACCATTGCGGTGCAGGTGAACGGCAAGATGCGCGGCACGGTTGTCATGGACGCCGACCTTCCCGACGAGCAGGTGATTGCCAACGCCGTGGCGGACGAGAAAATTGCCAAGTTCCTTGCCAAGCAGGGCGGCAAGATCGTCAAGACCATCGTGGTGAAGAACAAGCTGGTGAACCTGATTGTGAAGTAAGGCCGCAGTGCGGCCAGCCAATGCGTGCACGGCGGGTCTGTAATCGTTACGCCATAGGGTATTGCTCGGTATCGGCGGCGAGTCGCCGCTGACAATGCGTGCGCAGGCTGGGTGCGTGTCGTTACACCACAGGGTATTGCTCGGTATCGCTTTCTGGTACTGTTCATTCACTATGTTGTTCTTTAACTGAGTTTCGTAGGGCTTATGTCATGACCCCGCCCTACGCATTGGTCAACAAAATTCTCCTTTAGCGGATTTGCATTTGCCCCTGCAAGTGTGGTGCTTAATTTGTAAAAAAATCAAAATCTTGCTTGACAATTGGAGAATCCGTGTATATAATATACAAGCCTAGTATAAGGCCCTGAACGCATCCTGGATTGAGCCGGATGCCATCGGAGGGAGGGAAAACCATGTCTGAAATTCGCGTCAAGGAGAACGAGTCTCTGGAGAGCGCTCTGCGCCGTTTTAAGCGGAGCTGCGCCAAGGAGGGCGTTATCGCCGAAGTGAAGAAGCGCGAGCATTACGTCAGCCCCAGCCTGAAGCGTAAGCAGAAGTCCGAAGCTGCCCGTAAGAACAAGAGAAAGTTCTATTAATCCCTCTTGAATACGCTCGAAACCGCTCTGCCGAAAGGCAGGGCGGTTTTTTGCGGCCAGTGGCCGCGGACAATGCATGCGCAGGCTGGGTGCGTATCGATACACCATTGGGTACAGGCTCGGTATCGTTACCCGGCGCTGTTTATTAGCTATATTGTTCTTTAGTTGACAATTGACAATTGACAGTTGACAATTTTGGAGTCCCTGCGGGACAATTAAAAAATGTCATAACTGGCGGTTCCTTTGGAAAAACCGCAGGTATTTCGTACTTGTAGTTTATTTTAATTCATCCCGAAGGGATACCACAATTGTCAATTGTTCATTGTCAATTGTCAATTCAATTCTGCTTTTGTGAATCATCGCAGGGGGCGGTTATCTGCCGCGCCGGACGGGCTTACGGGCTGGCTTTTTTGCTGAGCGTTTCTGGTCGAGGGGCCCAGAGGATGTACGTTGACATCCCAAGGTTCGTGACGCATTGGCTGGCCGCCTTGCCGCCCGTATTGTCAGCGTTTCTTTTTTGCTGAGCATTTCCGGTCGAGGGGCCCAGAGGATGTTGGATGACTGCCCGGTGTTCGTGACGCATTGGCTGGCCGCCCTGCGGCCCGAATCAGGCACTTTGGGCCGGAGCCAATTAAATCCTCCCGGTGGGCCTTGATGAGCGCTTCTCTCACCAGCGCGTAATTCTTCGGGTCCCGGTACTGAATCAGCGCCCGCTGCATGGCCTTCTCGTGAGGGTCGGTGGGGACGTAGACCTTCTCCATGGTCCGGGGGTCAAGGCCCGTGTAGTACATCACTGTGGACAGGGTGGAGGGGGTGGGGTAGAAGTCCTGTACCTGCTCCGGGTTGTAGCCCATGTCCCGGATGTACTCCGCCAGCTCCACCGCTTCCTTCAGGGTAGAGCCGGGGTGGCTGGACATGAGGTAGGGAACCAGATATTGATTCATACCGTATTGTTTGTTCAGGGCGAAATACTTTTCCACAAACTTGTTGAAAACCGCGTTTTTGGGCTTGCCCATCCGGGAAAGCACCGCGTCGGAGACGTGCTCCGGGGCGACTTTGAGCTGCCCGGAGATGTGGTGCTGCACCAGCTCCTTGAGGAAGGTGTCTTTTTTGTCGGAGAGCAGGTAGTCAAACCGGATGCCGCTGCGCACGAAGACCTTCTTCACTCCGGGGATTTTCCGCAGCTTGCGCAGAAGGGCCACGTAGTCAGAGTGGTCGGCGTTCAGATTCTTGCAGGGGGCAGGGTACAGGCACTGCCGCCCGCCGCAGGCACCTTTGGTCAGCTGCTTTTCACAGGCCGGGTGCCGGAAATTGGCGGTGGGGCCGCCTACGTCGTGGATGTAGCCCTTGAAATCCTTGTCCTTCACCATGATTTCCGCTTCTCTCAGAATGGATTCATGGCTTCTAACCTGCACAATGCGCCCCTGATGGAAGGTCAGGGCGCAGAAGGAGCAGGCCCCAAAGCAGCCCCGGTTGCTCACCAGACTGAACTTGACCTCCTCGATGGCGGGCACGCCGCCCAGTTTCGCGTAGCTGGGATGCCAGGTGCGCTCGTAGGGCAGGTCGTACACCGCGTCCATCTCCTCGGTGGTCAGGGGCTTCTGGGGCGGGTTCTGCACCACGAATTCCTTCCCGTAGGGCTCAATGAGACGCTTGGCGGTGAAGGGGTCGCAGTTGCCATACTGGATTTGGAAGGACTCGGCATATCTGCGCTTGTCGGCTTTTAATTCTTCAAAAGAGGGCAAAAGGATGGAGGGAAGGCTGTCGTCCGGTGCACTGGTGCGAAACACCGTGCCGTCAATGTAGGTGATGTCCCGGACGTTCATGCCGGAATTCAGGGCCTCCGCGATTTCCACAACGCTCTTTTCGCCCATGCCGTACATGAGAAGGTCGGCCTGACTGTCAAGCAATATGGAGCGTTTCAGGCTGTCCGACCAGTAGTCGTAGTGAGCAAGACGGCGAAGGCTTGCTTCAATGCCGCCAATCAGAATGGGCACATCCCGGTAGGTCTGCCGGATGAGGTTGCAGTAACAAACGGTGGCACGGTCCGGGCGCTTGCCCACACATCCTCCGGGGGTGAAGGCGTCTGTTTTCCGGCGGCGTTTGGAGACAGAATAGTGGTTCACCATGGAGTCCATGTTGCCCCCGGACACCAGAAACCCCAGCCGGGGCCGCCCGAACACGTCGATGGATTTTGGATTTTTCCAATCCGGCTGGGAGATGATGCCGACGCTGTAGCCGTGGCTTTCCAAAACCCTGCTGATAATGGCGTGACCGAAGGAGGGGTGGTCAACGTAGGCGTCGCCGATGACGTAGACAAAATCGCAGGTTTCCCAGCCCCGCTCCCGCATTTCCTGCTTGCTGATGGGAAGAAATGCCATGGTTTCCTCCTTACTTGCGTTCCAGTTTCTTTTTTGTGCCGTCGGGGCCGACAATGTAGGTGTTTTCCAATTGGCCCACCAGATTGGCCTTGACGGAATCGATGTAGATGCGCCGCAGCTTGTCCCGTTCGGTTATTTCCTCCGGGGTCAGGCCCTCGGTTTTCGCTTTCTTCGCCAGAACGTTGATTCTGGTAATCACTTCGCTCATATTCATAGGTTTTCCTCACACATACCGGTGGATAACCACCGAAATTCTGTCTTTTTTGGTTTTTCCGTTCACTTTTACCAGCTTTATCTTTCCGAGGCCCCGGACGGAGATTTTCGCTCCCTCGGAAACAGGTTTGTCGGGCTTTTCACAGGGCAGGCCGTCCATGGCGGCTTTTCCGCCGGTGACATACTGGGCCGCCAGACTCCGTCCGATGCGGAAGCCGGAGGCAATCACGCTGTCCAAACGGAGAGACGCCAGGGTGTCTTTGATTTCCTTCACCTCCGGCTCAGGGATGCAGGCATCCGTCAGGGGAATCCGCTCCAAGTGGAGCTTGGTGCGCCCGGCGGAGGTGAAATTTTGCAGGAGATAGGGGGCGATCTCCGCCGTGACGAAGAAATCACAGCTTCCTGTCCCCACGCAGATGTCGCCAACGGTCTCCCGGGCAACCCCCGCCCCCATCAGAGCGCCAAGAAAATCCCGGTGGCCGGGGCTGTCCCCCTGAAAGAACACGGCCCGCAGGCAGATGCAGGGAGAATCTTCCTCATAAAGGGCTGATTCTTCCAGATAGTCCGGCAGGTAGACGAGCATTTTCCGCTCGGCATCCGGGTAACCGCCAAAGAAGTGAAGCCCCTCGGGGCGGCCGAAGAGGTAATTTGCCATTTCCTGCTCCCGGGGGGAGAGGAAACAGGTATTTGCCGGGATGTTTTTCCGCATTCCGGCGGTTATTTTGTCCCAGAGCTTCGCCAGAAGAACCCTGTCCTCAGCATTCTGGGCGATTTTGTCAATATTGCTTCTGTCCATGCAATCACCTGTAGGGATTATACCATATTTTTTGGCCTTGTGTAAAGACAGATTATCGAGTATAATTATTACAATTGACAGTTGACAATTGACAGTTGACAATTAAGGAGTCCCTATGGGACAAATTTAAATAATCCCGAAGGGATACCATAATTGTCAATTGTCCATTGTCAATTGTCAACTCCAAGAAGGGGTGCGGTTTCATGACGGTTGGAGTGATTGGCGGCGGGGCGTCGGGCATGGCGGCGGCGCTGGCTGCGGCGGAAAATCAAGAGGCGCAGGTCATCCTCATGGAGCGGCAGTCCCGGGTAGGCCGGAAGCTGCTGTCCACGGGCAACGGACGCTGCAATTTGACGAATCTTCACGCGGGTGCAGGCGGCTATCACGGCAGCGCCCCGGAATTTGCCCGCTATGCAATCTCCCAATTCCCGCCGGAAGCGGCCCTACAGTGGTTTCGGGGCTTGGGACTTCTCACCGTGGCGGAGGACTCGGGGCGGGTGTACCCTTACTCCGATCAGGCCAATTCCGTGGTGGATGTGCTGCGTTTTGCACTGGAACAGCAAAATATCACGGTAAAACTGGGCTTTGAAGTGGAAAAAGTAAAGAAAACCCCAAAGGGCTTCCGGGTGGAAGCCAAGGGCGAGACGGTGGAGTGCGATAGGCTTATCATCGCCTGCGGCGGCCTTGCGGGAACGAAGCTGGGCGGCTCCATGTCGGGCTACAAGCTCCTGCGCGCCTTGGGCCATAGCTGCACCAAACTCCGCCCCACGCTGGTGCAGCTGAAATCCGGCTGGGCCGGGTGTGCGTCCCTCAAGGGCGTCCGGGCAAACTGCCGGGCGGAAATTCTTCATAACGGTGAAAAGACTGCCGAGAGCACCGGGCAGCTGCAATTTACGGAGTACGGCCTGTCCGGCCCGGTGATTTTCGAGATTTCCCGGGACGTGTGTCAGGGCGGGGGAGACTGGAAGTGCCGTCTGGACTTCCTGCCGGAGGTTTCTGCCGATGAGCTGCGCAGTGAGCTGACGCGGCGGCGGGAGAGCAATCTTCCCGTGTCCGAGCTGCTGACGGGCATCCTCCACAACCGTTTGGGCCGGGTGCTGACCCAGAGCGCGGGCCTGACCCTCAACGCGTTTGTAAGAGATTTGTCCGACTGGGAAATCGGTCAGGCCGTGTCCGCCGTGAAATGTTTGGAGGTTTCCCTCACGGAACCCATGGGCATGGACAGCGCTCAGGTCACCGCCGGGGGCATCCTGACCTCGGAATTTGAGATGACAACCATGCAGAGCCGTCTTGTGCCGGGGCTGTACGCCTGCGGCGAGGTGCTGGACATCGACGGCGACTGCGGCGGCTATAATCTGCAATGGGCGTGGAGCTCGGGC
Organism: uncultured Clostridia bacterium; assembly: GCA_945948535.1. Lineage (GTDB taxonomy): Bacteria > Bacillota > Clostridia > Oscillospirales > Oscillospiraceae > Faecousia. The sequence continues at coordinate 34,929 of CAMFBN010000009.1, read as the reverse complement.
CGTCTGGCGGGCCTCCACGCGGGAGGGAACCTATGATACGACTGCGGGACATCAGCCTGCCCCCGGAGCACAATGCCCACCAGCTTCAGTTTGAGGCGGCGCGGCTGCTTCGGCTGCCCAATTCCAAAATCCGAAAGCTTTCCATCGTCCGCCGCAGCGTGGACGCGAGGAAAAAACCGGATGTGAAGATCATCTACACCGTGGACGTGGCGGTGGAAGGAAATGAAAATAAAATTCTGCGGCAAAGCGGCTGCAAAAAGGCCTCCCTTGCCCCCACGTCCTTCTATAAAGCGCCCCAAAATATCCCCGCCCCGGAAAAACGGCCCGTGGTGGTGGGCTTCGGCCCGGCGGGGATGTTCGCGGCTCTGATTCTGGCCCTTGCCGGCTGGAAGCCCCTGGTGCTGGAACGGGGCGAGGACGCCCAGAGCCGCCATGAGAAGGTGGAAAAATTCTTCGCTACCGGGGTTTTGGACGAAAAAAGCAACGTCCAGTTCGGCGAGGGCGGCGCGGGCACCTTCTCCGACGGAAAGCTGAACACCGGGGTCAATAACCCCAGAATCGGCTGGGTGCTGGAGCAGTTCGTGCAGGCCGGGGCAAGGGAGGACATCCTCTACGACGCCAAGCCCCATGTGGGCACGGATGTTTTGCTCACTGTTGTGCAAAATCTGCGCAAACGGATTATTTCCCTCGGCGGCGAGGTGCGCTTCAACACCCGGGTTACCGGGTTGCGGGTCGAAAACGGACGGCTCACCGGCCTGAAAACCGACGCCGGGGAAATCATCGACTGTGACGCGGCGGTGCTTGCCATCGGCCACAGCGCCCGGGACACCTTTGAAATGCTGGACGCCATGGGTGTTCCCATGGAGCCGAAGCCCTTCGCCATGGGCGCGCGGATTGAGCAGAAGCAGGCGGTCATCAACAACGCCCAGTATGGCATGGAAAATCCGGCCCTGCCTCCGGCGGACTACAAGCTGGTGGAGCATTTGGACGATGCCACCGTTTACACCTTCTGTATGTGCCCCGGCGGCCATGTGGTGGCGGCGGCCAGTGAAGCCGGGCGCATCGTCACCAACGGCATGAGCAACGCCGACCGGGAGGGGGAGAACGCCAACGCGGCCCTGCTCGTGACGGTGAATCCCGCCGATTTTCCCTACGAGGGAACTTTGGGGGGAATGCGCTGGCAGCGGGAGATTGAGGAGCGGGCATACAGCATCAGCGGCAGCTACAAGGCCCCGGCCCAGACCGTGGGAGACTTTTTGGCGCACCGCCCCAGTACGGGTGCGGGCAGCGTCAGCCCCACCTACCGCCCCGGGGTCACATGGTGTGATCTCTACGATGTCCTTCCCGAAAAGCTGACCTCTGCCATGGAGCAGGCCCTGCCCAAGCTGGACAGAAAGCTTTCCGGCTTTGCGGCCCCGGACGCGGTGCTCACCGCCCCGGAGACCCGAACCTCTTCCCCGGTGCGGATCCTCCGGGATGAAACCCGCCAGTCTCAGGTTCGGGGCCTGTACCCCACCGGCGAGGGCGCGGGCTACGCCGGGGGCATCATGTCCGCCGCCATCGACGGCATCCTGACGGCGGAAGCCATATTGAATGTAAAATGAGAGAGTGGAGAGTATAGTAAATTGACAATTGACAATGAACAATTGACAATTGTGGTATCCCTTCGGGATGAATGAAAAAATCGGATATCAATGCGATATCTTTTGAATCGTCCCGCAGGGACACAATAATTGTCAACTGTCAATTGTCAATTGTCAACTCAAGCACAATATCCTTTGCTCTGTATGAATTATGCTATTTTGTCCCCAGGGCCATCAGAACCACAACAAGCAGGCACTGTCCCGCCAGAATTAGGGGGATGCCCAGAGTGAATTTCAGGTGCAGGGTCTTGTGCCGGAACAGGTACATCCCCAGAAGGCTCCCCACGCTGCCGCCCAGAGCCGCAATGAGCAGCAGGGTGGACTCCCGGACGCGCCAGCGGTTTTTCCGGGCCTTCCACTTGTCCACAAGCATAAGAAGGAATCCAAGCGCATTGATTATAAGCAGATAGAAAGAAAGCAGCTTCATGTAAATTTCCTTTCGGGAGGGATTCGGGTGAAAACGATTCTCATTGGACTGATGCTGGCCCTGCTGCTGTCCGGCTGCGGGGCAGAGGAAACGCTGGAAACCGTTTCGGATGACATTCCTTTACAGCCGGTGCTGGCTGCGCCTGCGGAAATTTCTGTGCGCCTGCCAGACAACGCGGTGTCGCCGGTGCTGGAAAGCGACACGCAGCAGGTCTATTTGTGCGAGGATTACGAAATCGCCATCGAGACCCGGGCCTCCGGCGACCTGGGGGCCACCATCACCGACCTGACGGGCTTTGCCCCGGACCAGCTCACCGTCATGCACACCAAGCAGGACGACGCGGACCGGTATGAGTTCGTCTGGGTGTCCGCCGGGGAAAAAGGCGACCGGCTGGGCCGGGGGGTGGTGCTGGATGACGGCAGCTATCACTACTGTATGTCGGTTCTGCGGGACGCAGAGAACCAGAAAAAGTCTCAGGTTGTATGGAGCGACGTGTTTTCTTCCTTTTCCTTGACATAACCGCAGGGCGGCCATTGGCAGCCCGCCTTTCGGCACCCAATGGACGCCCCGGCTGCCAGCGCAGTTGAAAGTTGACAGTTGAAAGTTGAAAGTTGCGGTATCCCTTCGGGATGATTAATAATATCACTACAAGTTTTGAACACGGAACATTTACAAGAGAAGGTCCTGCTTTTTATCCAATATTATTTCAATTGTCCCGTAGGGACTCCTTAACTTTCAACTGTCAACTTTCCACTTTCAATTCTCACAAATTACCGTTTATCTTCCTGCTGACTTGACCCGGCAGGATACTGCCCCAGCGCCTCCTGACACATGGCCTTGCAGGCGTCGATGACGCTCTGGGGATAGAGAATCTTCGCCTTGCGGCCAAAGCCGATGACCCAGCTTAAGAACATGGGGGACACGGCTACGTTCACGGTAAAGACGAAGTGCTCCTCCCCGTCGGGAATCAGCAGAATGTCCTGTCCGAAGCGGTCAATGACCACGTTGATGAGACTGCGGTGGAACCGGAGCTTCACGACGGCGGTTTCCCCGGAGTACATCTGAAACAGCCGGTTGGCGTGCTCGATGAGGGCCTTGCCATTTAGCTCCGGGCAGGGAATTCTTGGCTGCTCCAGCAGGCGGATATCGCTCATCCGGTCTACCCGGTAGGAGGTGACGCCGTGGCGGGGGGACAGGGCCAGCAGGTAGCAGTTTTCGTTGTCCTGACACAGGCCATAGGGGCTGGCCTCATAGTCCCGGTTCCGGTAGACCCGCTGGCGCTCCAGATTGAAGTCAAAATAGCGGAAGGAAATCTGCCGGTTCTCGGCGATGGCGTCCTGAATGGCATCCACATTATAATAGATGGTTTCGTTCATGCTCTTGACCCGCCCGGACACCACCACGTCCCGGCGCATGAGCCGGGCGTCGTAGACGCTGCACTGATTGCACAGCTTCTCAATCAGCTCCCGGGATTTCTTTTCCGTGAGGAAGCGGCTGGACTGCACCGCGTCAATGAGCAGCTTCAGTTCCGGCAGCTCAAAATTCCGGGAACCGATGTAATAGCCGCCGCCCTTGCCCGGCAGGGACACGATGTCTACCCCGTACTCCTTCAGGGCTTCGACGTCCGAATAGATGGTCTTGCGGTCACATTCAATATCGTGCTGCTGATGTAACATACTTTGCAGTTCCGAAGCTCTCACCGGGTGCGCCTGGTGGGAGTTTCTTTGCAGATAGTCGAGAATGTAGAAGATTTTCAGCTTCTGGTTGTCAGATTTTGGCACAGGAATCCCTCCGGGATAGTTGACAGTTGATAGTTGACAGTTGAAAGTTGTGACTTCAAATCTGTCCCGCAGGGACTCCACAACTGTCCACTGTCAACTGTTCACTGTCAACTCGACTCATAGATGCCTTTCATTATACCACAACCGTACCGTTGAGCAAGGCCCAATTTGCATTTTCTCCGGGAATATGCTATAATGCCCCAAAAGGAGTGAAGATGATGGGTTATTTTGGATGCCACCTGTCCGCCAGCGGCGGCAATGCCGCCATGGTGAAAACCGCCCTGTCCATCGGGGCCAATACCTTTGCCTTCTTTACCCGGAATCCCCGGGGCAGCAAGGCGAAGAAGGAGGACGCTGCCGATGCGGAAAAGGCGGTGTCCATGCTGAAAGCCGAGGGCTTTGGAAAACTGGTGGCCCACGGGGCCTACACCATGAATCTTTGCACCGCCGACGCCGAAGCCCGCGCTTTTGCGGCGGAGGTATTGGAGGACGACCTGCGGCGGATGGCGTCGCTGCCCGGCAACTTCTACAATTTCCACCCCGGCAGCCATGTGGGGCAGGGGACGGAAGCGGGGATCGATTACATCTCCGCCGCCCTGAAAAACGCTCTGCGCCACGACTACCCGGTGACGGTGCTGCTGGAAACCATGGCGGGCAAGGGCAGTGAGATTGGCGGACGCTTCGAGGAGCTGAAGGCCATTCTGGATGCCGTGGGCAGCAAAAATGTGGGCGTGTGCCTCGATACCTGCCATGTCTACGACGGGGGCTACGACATTGTGAATGATCTGGACGGCGTCCTCGCGGAGTTCGACCGGATTATCGGACTGGACAGGCTGAAAGCCCTCCACCTGAACGATTCCAAGAACCCCTTTGCCAGCCACAAGGACCGGCACGAGTGCCTGGGCAAGGGAAGTCTGGGCATCGACACCTTCCGCTCTGCTGTGAACCACCCGGCGCTGAAGGACAAGCCCATGATTCTGGAAACCCCTAACGAGCTGCCCGGGTATCAGGCAGAGATTGCGCTGCTGCGCAGTCTGGAATCTTAAAGGAAAGTTCATTTGACTTATTGAACGGAATATGTCATCTTATATGGAAAGCTTACTTGTATTGACAATGGACAATGATTGTATCTCTTAATTGTCAACTGTCAACTGTCAATTGTCAATTGATTATGAGAGGAGGGGAGAACCTTGGAAGAATACTTACGTTCGTTGTCCGTTGACCCGGCGGCGCTGACGACCCAATACATTGGGTTTCTTCGCTATGCCGTGCCGGTGCTGACATTTTTGCTGCTGCTTCGCTGCGTCTGGCCCCTGCTGACCTTCCGGCGGGAGCCGGAAATCTGGGCCTGGCTGAATTTCGCCGACGGCACCCAGATTCCCATTACCCACTGGGAGAACGTCATCGGCAGAAGCAAAAGCTGCGACGTGACCATTGATTTTTCCACCGTCTCCCGGAACCACGCGGTGCTGACCCGCTATGACGACGGCAGCTGGACGCTGCAGGACATCGGCTCCAAAGCGGGCACCTTTGTCAATGACCGGCCCATCCAGATCTGCGCCCTGAAGCCCAGGGACCGCATCTCCATCGGCGGGGTGGAAATGCAGCTTCAGCCCATAACAGCGCGGCAGGAGCTGCGGCAGGCCCAGCTTCGCACCAAGGCGGCCTCCGGCTGGGACAGCGTGACCAACCTGATGCTGCTGACCATTTTGCAGTGTCTCATGACGCTGGGCTTCCTGCTTAAGGGCGAACAGGTGGATTTTCCCAATATTCTGCGGGGCTTTGGCGGCATTATGCTGAGCCAGTGGGTGCTGTACCTATTTTACTGTCTCATCCACAGAAAGTCCTTTGAAGTCGAAACCATCGCCTTCTTCCTGTGCACCATGGGCATGGCTGCCATCGCTACGGTGAAGCCCGGGGAGGCGGTGAAGCAGCTGTACGCCATGATTCTGGGGATTGTGACCTTTCTGTTTTTGGGCTGGTCCCTGCGGGATTTGGAGCGGGCAAAGGTGGTTCGCTACCTTGCTGTGGCGGCAGGCGTGGGCTTTCTGGTGATTACCCTGCTGTTTGGTACGGAGTATTACGGCGCGAAAAACTGGCTGATTATCGGCGGCATGTCCTTGCAGCCGTCGGAGCTGAGCAAGGTCTGCTTCGTGTTCGCGGGAGCTTCCACCATGGACCGGATTATGAGCAAGCGGAATCTGATTCTGTTCATCGCTTACTCGGTGCTGATCTGCGGATTGCTCGCCCTGATGAACGACTTCGGCACGGCTCTGATTTTCTTCTGCGCCTTCCTGCTCATTGCCTATCTGCGTTCCGGCAGCGTGGGCACCGTGGCCCTTGCCATTACCGCGTTGGGCTTTGCTGGGGTGCTGGCGCTGAAAATCGCGCCCCACGCCCTGCACCGGTTCGCTACCTGGCGCCACGTCTGGTCTGACCCGCTGGGCGGCGGCTATCAGCAGACCCGTGCCCTCATGTGCATCGCCTCCGGCGGCCTGTTTGGCCTTGGCCCGGAGGGAGGGCTGCTGCAATATGTGTTCGCGGCGGATTCCGACATCGCCTTTGCCACCATCTCCGAGGAATGGGGCCTGCTGGTGGCGCTGATGATGGTACTGAGCATCGCGGCTCTGGGCTTCTTCGCCATGCGCACCACCAGAGTGGCCCGAAGCAGCTTCTATTCTATCGGCGGCTGCACCGCTGCCGGGGTTCTGGTGATTCAGACCATCCTCAACTGTCTGGGCACGGTGGATATCCTGCCCTTTACCGGCGTGACCTTCCCCTTCCTCAGTAACGGCGGCACCAGCATGATTGGCGCCTGGGGCCTGCTGGCCTTCGTCAAGGCGGCGGACACCCGGCAGAACGCCAGCTTTGCCATCCGGCTTCAAAAAGCGGAAAGGGGGAGTAAGGTTTGAACCGCATTACGAAACGAACCTGGATTATGGGCCTGTTCCTCCTGCTCCTGCTGGGAGGACTGCTTTTCTTCGTGTGGGAGTATGTGACGCAGGCGGAGCAATGGGTGTCCTTTTCCGGCTCGCCCCACCTCTATAACAGCAGCAATATTGGCTGCGGAACAATTACGGACCGAAGCGGAAATGTGCTGCTGGACATTTCTCAGGGGCGCACCTATTCGGACGACGCCAATACCCGCAAATCTACCCTCCACTGGCTGGGGGACAAGAAGGGCTTCATCAGCGCTTCCACCGTCTCCACCTATGCCGCTTCCATGGTGGGCTATGACCGGATTAACGGCGTGTACAACGCCTCCGGCGAGGGTGGAAACGCCCGGCTGACCTTGTCCGCCAAGGTGCAGAACGCGGCGCTGGAGGCCATGGGAAACCGGAAGGGCACCGTGGGCGTCTACAATTACAAAACCGGCGAAATTCTCTGCGCCCTGACCACCCCCACCTATGACCCGGAAAACGTACCGGATATCGCGAACGACACCACCGGGGCCTACGACGGCGTGTACTTAAACCGCTTTTTGCAGTCAGCCTACGTCCCCGGCTCCATTTTCAAGATTGTTACCCTGTCGGCAGCGCTGGACTGCGTACCGGGCATTGAGGACATGACCTTCACCTGCCGCAGCAAGCTCGCGTACGGCACGGAGGCCGTCACCTGTGAAAAGGCCCACGGCACCCAGACCCTGAAGCAGGCCTTCGCCAATTCCTGCAACTGCGCCTTTGCCCAGATCGCCGAGAAGGTTGGCAAAAACAATATGGTCAAATATGTCAAGCAGTTTCAGGTGACGCAGAAGCTGTCCTTTGACGGCAGCACCACCGCTGCCGGTAACTACGACATTTCCGACACCGCGCCGGTGTCCTTTGCATGGAGCTGCATCGGTCAGCACTCCGACCTTGTAAACCCGGCCCGGTACATGACCTTCATGGGCGCCATTGCCGGACGGGGCGTGGCGGCGGAGCCACACCTGATGGATGCCGTTACCAACGGCGGCGACACCACCTATGAGGCGAAAACAAAGAAAACCGAACGGATTATGCCGGAATCCATCGCGGACACGGTGGCGGAGTATATGCGCAACAACGTAAAGACCGTCTACGGCGACGGCAATTTCGGCGGCCTGCCCGTGTGCGCCAAGTCCGGCACCAGCCAGCTGGGCGGCGACCAGAAATCCAACGCCATGTTCGCCGGATTCGTGGACAGTGAGCAGTATCCCCTGGCCTTTATCGTGGTGGTGGAGAACGGCGGCTACGGCAGCCACACCTGTGTGCCGGTGATCAGCAAGGTCCTCGCCGCCTGCAAGAGCGTCATGGACGCGGAGTAATTGTCAATTCTATACAAAAAAGTCGAAAACACCATGGAGGAATCTGTGGTGTTTTCTGCGTTGACAAATGTCTTTCTGTGAGATACAATACAGCCAAGTTCCCGGAAGGAGGTACAGCGCAATGAAGGCATTCGGAATGGAAAAGCAGAACCGTTTTCACGCGGTGTACCCCGCCGCCCGCGTTCGCCCCGTATTGGACGCTGCCGAAGCTTTGGCAGTGTCTGTTCGTGCGCTGTCCGTACGAATTACGGTGCCGGAGGCGTGACCGGGTTTTCCTGCTGTATGGAAAAGCGGCTGCGCAAAAATGCGTGTCCGCTTTTTTATAGTTTTTTATAGTCTTTGAGAAAAGGAGAAAACATTATGAAAAAGTTTGTTGCTATGCTGATGGCAGTCCTGATGGTTCTGTCCATGGCAGCCTGCGGCGGTTCCAGCGCTCCCGCTGCTACCGAGGCTCCCGCTGCTGCCGACGCTGCCCCCGCAGCTACCGAGGCTCCCGCCGCTGAGGGCGCTGCCCCCGCTCTGAAGATCGGCCTGACCGGCCCCATGACCGGCCCCGCTTCCGCTTACGGGCTGGCTGTCCGCGGCGGCATGGAGATTGCCGTTGCTGAGATCAACGCCAAGGGCGGCCTGCAGATCGAGTTCAAGTCCGAGGACGACGAGGCCGACGGCTCCGATAAGGCTGTTTCCGCTTACAACTCCCTGAAGGACTGGGGTATGCAGATCATGGCCGGCCCTGTCACCACCGGCTCCTCTCTGGCCATCGCCGCTGAGACCGTCAATGACCAGATCTTCATGCTGACCCCCTCCGCTTCCGCTACCGATGTGGCCATGACCGGCTCCAACGTCTTCCAGATGTGCTTCACCGACCCCAACCAGGGCGCTTCCGCCGCGGAACTGATGAAGCAGAAGTGGGCTGACGCTACCATCGGCGTGATCTACGACTCCTCCGACGCCTACTCCGCCGGCATCGTGGACGGCTTCCTGACCAAGGCTTCCGAGCTGGGCCTGAACGTTGCCGTTGACAACGCCGCCTTCACCGCCGACAACAAGGCCGACCTGTCCACTCAGGTTACCCAGTGCAAGGACGCCGGCTGCGATCTGGTGTTCCTGCCCTTCTACTACACCGAGGCCGCTCAGGTTCTGACCTACGCCAACACCGTGGGCTATGCTCCCACCTTCTTCGGCTGCGACGGCATGGACGGCATCCTGACCGTGGAAGGCTTCGATGCCAAGCTGGCTGAGGGCCTGGTTCTGATGACTCCCTTCGATGCCAACGCCACCGATGACGCCACCGTGGCTTTCGTTGAGCAGTTCAAGGCCAACAACGGCGGTCTGGTGCCCAACCAGTTCGCGGCTGACGGCTACGATGTGATTTACGCCCTGTACAACGCCTGTGTTGCCGCCGGTGTGGATGGCTCCACTCCCGCTGCCGATGTCTGCGCCGCTCTGCAGGAGCAGTTCGCCAGCCTGAGTGTTGACGGCCTGACCGGCAAGGGCATGACCTGGGATGCCAACGGCATGATCTCCAAGGCACCTGCCGCTATGGTAGTTACCGACGGCGTCTACGTTCCCGTGGCTTAATCCAGTTCCCAATGACGGGAAGGGAAGGGCAACACCTTCCCTTCCCAAACGCTGTTTTTTCGGCAGTCCATGAGAGCCGGAAGCAGGAAGGGCTGTCATAGGCTGTCGACATTCAAACAAAAGAGAGGTACATTATGCAGATTTTACAGTATCTGATCAACGGCATCAGCATCGGCTCGGTGTACGCCATCATCGCGCTGGGCTATACCATGGTCTACGGTATTGCCAAGATGCTGAACTTCGCCCACGGCGACATTATCATGGTGGGCGCTTATATTTCCTTCTGCGTCACAAGCTACTTAGGACTCCCGGCCTGGGTGTCCGTGGTGGCGGCTGTGGCGGTATGTACGGTTTTGGGCATCGTCATTGAGGGCCTGGCCTACAAGCCCCTTCGGGGCACGCCCAGCCTGGCTGTGCTGATCACCGCCATCGGTGTCAGCTACTTCCTGCAAAACGCTGCCCAGCTGATCTGGTCCTCCAGCCCCAAGAACTTTACTTCCGTTGTCACCATGAAGCCCATCTCTCTGGCAGGCGGAAAAATCGTCGTTACCGGCGAGGTGCTGCTGACCGTGGCGGCCTGTATTCTGGTGATGGTGGGCCTGACCCTGTTCACCAGCAAGACCCGCACCGGCAAGGCCATGCGGGCGGTGTCCGAGGACCGGGATGCCGCGCAGCTCATGGGCATCAACGTCAACCAGACCATTTCCACCACCTTTGCCATCGGCTCCGCGCTGGCGGCAGTGGCTGGTGTGCTGCTGTGCTCCACTGTGCCCACCTTACAGCCCACCACCGGCTCCATGCCCGGTATCCGTGCCTTCACCGCTGCCGTGTTCGGCGGCATCGGCTCCATTCCCGGCGCCATGCTGGGCGGCATTCTGCTTGGAATCATCGAGACCTTCAGCAAGGCCTACCTGTCCACCCAGTTCTCCGATGCCATTGTGTTCTCTGTGCTGATTGTGATTCTGCTGGTAAAGCCCGCCGGTCTGCTGGGCAAGCAGATTCAGGAAAAGGTGTGAGGTGAGGGCTATGAAAAAGATACTGAATAATAAAACCACCCGCACTAACCTGCTGACCTATCTGGTGGTCATCGTCGCGTTCGCAGTGATGCAGGCCATGAATTCCGCCGGAATGCTGGGCAGCTCCATGAAGGGCTTTCTGGTTCCCATCTGTGTGTACATTTCTCTGGCAGTGTCCCTGAACCTGCTGGTGGGTATCTGCGGCGAGCTGAGTCTGGGCCATGCCGGTTTTATGGGCATCGGCGCTTTCTCCGGTGTCATCATCGCGGCGCTGCTGAAGGACGTGGTGGCCAATGATTTCCTGCGGCTGCTGCTGGCCATGGTGTGCGGCGGTGTGTTCGCCGGTGTGGTCGGCTTCCTCATCGGCGTGCCTGTCCTGCGGCTGCGGGGCGACTATCTGGCAATCGTGACGCTGGCCTTCGGCGAGATCATGAAGAACATCATCGGCAACCTCTATGCGGGCACCGATTCCGAGGGCTTCCACATGGCCATTTCCACCAGCAAGATGAAGCTGGCCGCCGGTGGCAAGTATATCGTGAGCGGCCCCCTGGGCGCTACCGGCATCCAGAAGCTGGCGACCTTCACCATGGGCTTCCTGCTGGTGCTGTTCACCCTGTTCATTGTGCAGAACCTGATTAACTCCAAGGAAGGCCGGGCCATCCGTGCCGTCCGTGACAACCGGATCGCGGCAGAATCCGTGGGCATCAACGTCACTGCCTTCCGGATGAAGGCCTTCGTGGTTTCCGCGTTCCTGGCCGGTATGGCAGGGGCCTTGTTCGGCCTGAACTATTCCTCCGTCACCGCTTCCAAGTTTAACTTCAACACCTCCATCAACATTCTGGTGTTCGTGGTGCTGGGCGGCATGGGCAACATCCTCGGCTCCGTCATTTCCGCCACCGTTCTGTATGTGCTGCCTGAGGCCATGCGGGGCCTGCAGGATTACCGCATGATTCTGTACGCCATCGTTCTGATTCTGGTCATGCTGTTTACCTGGTCCCCCAAGGTCAAGGAGTTCATGTCTGTGATTGCCGATAAGGTATCCGGCGTATTTAAGAAGAAGGAGGCGGGAACCAATGAATGAGTACAGTAAGAAAATCGTCAAGGTTCCTACCGTGAACCTGTTCCGGGAGCAGGACAAGGATAAGCAGCCCGTGCTGGATGTGCGCAATCTGGGCATTGACTTCGGCGGTCTGACTGCCGTGGACGGCTTCAACATCACCGTGGGCCCCACCGAGATTTCCGGCCTGATCGGCCCCAACGGCGCGGGCAAGACCACCATTTTCAACCTGCTCACCGGTGTGTACCAGCCCACCCGGGGTTCCGTGCTGATTAACGGCGTCGATATCAAGGGAATGCCCACCCACAAGGTCAACCGTCTGGGCATTGCCCGCACCTTCCAGAATATCCGACTGTTTACCGACATGACCGCGCTGGACAATGTGAAGGTGGGTATGCACCATGACATCAAGTGCTCCTTCCTGGGAAGCCTCCTGCACCTGCCTTCCTATTATAAGGCGGAAAAGAAGGCCAACGAAAAGGCTATGGAGCTGCTGGACTTTATGGGCCTTGCGGACGTTGCCGACGTGAAGGCGGGAAGCCTTCCTTACGGCGTCCAGCGCCGGCTGGAAATTGTCCGGGCACTGGCGACCGACCCCTCCATCATTCTGCTGGACGAGCCTGCCGCCGGTATGAACCCCAGTGAGACCACCGAGCTGATGCACCAGATCCGCCGCATTCGGGATACCTTCCACATCGCCATTTTCCTCATTGAGCACGACATGAATCTGGTGATGAACGTCTGCGAAGCCATCGCGGTGGTGAACTACGGACGGCTGATTGCCAAGGGCACGCCGGAGGAAATCCGGGCCAATCCCGCGGTCATCGAAGCGTATCTGGGCAAAGAGGAGGGAAGCGCCGATGCTGAAAATTGAAGATATGCACGTTTATTACGGCGCCATCCATGCCATCAAGGGCGTGTCCTTTGAGGTGGGCGAGGGCGAAATCGTGGCCCTGATCGGCGCCAACGGCGCGGGCAAGTCCACCATTCTGAAGACGGTTTCCGGCCTGATGCACCCCCGCAGCGGCTCCATCCGCTTCTGCGATCAGGACATTACCCACGTGGATGCCTACAAGCTTCTGCGCACGGGTCTGGCCCACGTTCCCGAGGGACGGCGGATCTTCCTGCAAATGACGGTGCAGGAAAATCTGGAGATGGGCGCTTATGTCAATAAGGAAGTATCGCAGGCCGATCTGGAAACGGTTTTCAATTATTTCCCCCGGCTGAAGGAGCGCCGCAAGCAGATTGCGGGCACCCTGTCCGGCGGCGAGCAGCAGATGCTGGCCATGTCCCGGGCGCTGATGAGCCACCCCAAGCTCATGATGCTGGATGAGCCTTCCATGGGCCTGGCTCCCATTCTGGTGGATCAGATTTTCGACATCATTAAGGAGCTGCATAAGGCAGGCACCACCATTCTGCTGGTGGAGCAGAACGCCCGGAAGGCCCTGCAGATTGCGGACCGGGCCTACGTTCTGGAAACCGGCAAGATCACCTTAAGCGGCACCGGCGCGGAGCTTGCCAGCTCTGACGCGGTGAAGAAGGCCTACCTCGGCGGCTAACGAACGTGCTTATCGGTATTCCTCAGCTGCATTGTCCTTTAGTTGACAATTGACAATTGACAGTTGACAATTTAGGAGTCCCTGCGGGACAATTAAAAAATGTCATAACTGGCGGTTCCTTTGGAAAAACCGCAGGTATTTCGTACTTGTAGTTTATTTTAATTCATCCCGAAGGGATACCACAATTGTCAATTGTCAATTCAATTCTCCTTTAGCTGAGTTAAGCCGATAAGCACATAACGAAATATGGACACACTCCCTGCATAGAATTGCAGGGGGTGTGTTTTTTATGTGCCGGAAAAATCACCTGCATGGGTGTTGTATGCTGGCCTTCGGGCTGGGGCTGATTATCGGACACTGTCTGGAAAGCTGGTTTCTGTGCTGCTGCGGGGGCATCATCCTGTTGATTCTGGGCTGCTGCGTCATGCGGCGAAGGTGATGTGGGGAATCGAACTGACAATTGTAAAGAATTGAATTGTCCCGAAGGGGACTCCTTAACTGTCAACTGTCAATTGTCAACTGTCAACTGCGAACAGTCATATTCTTGTCCCATGGCGAATAGAATATAGCACACACATTGGGATAAGGAGTGATCCGACAGTGGACGTGAATTTTCAGAATCGAGACGATTCCTGCCTGAATCTGGCAGTGCGGGAGCTGCAGAACAGCGAGCAGACCCAGGAGATCAAGCTTACGGAAGGGATGCCGGACGTGGGAAAAATCCTCGCCGCCTGGGGCCAGCCCATTCTGCGCGGCAAGGAGTGGAACGCAGACACGCTGAATTATACCGGCGGCATGATGGTCTGGGTGCTGTACGCCCCGGAGGACGGAAGCCCGGAGCAGTGCCTTGAGGGGTGGATTCCCTTCCAGCTGCGCTGGGATCTGCCGGAGGAGCTTCCCGAGGGCCAGATTCGTCTGCGGCTGCTGCCCCGGCTGGTGGATGCCCGCAGTGTTTCCCCCCGGAAAATTCTGGTGCGCGCGGGCATGGCGGTGATGGCGGAGGCCTTTGTTCCTGCCCAAATTCCGGTGCCGGAGCTGGAAGCCGCCCCTGACGGCGTGGAGCTGCTCAGACGCACCTACCCGGTGCGGCTGATGAAGGAAGCGGGGGAAAAGTCCTTTGTAGTGGACGAGGAGCTGACCCTGCCGGATTCCGCGCCGGTTCCCGAGCAGGTCGTCTATTACCGGGTGGAACCAAGGGTTACGGACCGGAAGGTGCTGTCGGAAAAGGTGGTATTCCGGGGGAACGCCAATCTGCACACCCTCTACCGGGGCGAGGGCGGACAGCTTCAGGGCTGGGACTTTGACCTGCCCTTCTCCCAGTACGCGGAGCTGTCTGGGGAATACGGCCCGGAGGCCCAGGCGGATTTTGCCTTGTGTCCCACCAGCATGGAGCTGGAGCTGGATGACGAGGGGCATCTGCGCTTTAAGTGCGGCGTCACCGCCCAGTACTGCATAACCGACCGGGAGCAGCTGAACGTGGTGGAGGACGCCTACAGCCCCAACCGGGAGCTGACCATCCATACCCAAACGCTGGAAGTCCCGGCAATTCTGGAAAACCGCCGGGAAACCGTCTATGCGCAGGCGGAGATTCCGGCGGAGGCAAATGCGGCGGCGGATGTGCGTTTTTTACCGGATTTTCCAAGACAAAGGTTCCGGGACGGCGGTGTGGAGCTGGAATTGCCCGGGGTGTTCCAGACGCTGTATTACGGGGATGACGGGATGCTGAATGCCGGCAGCGCCCGCTGGGACGGCACGCTGAATCTGAACGCGGATGAGAATACCCGGCTGACGGCGGTTCCCGCACCGGCGATTCCCCAGTCCAGCCTTGGCAGCGGCAAGCTTTCCATGAAGGCGGAGCTGCCGCTGGAGCTGACCGCCATGGCCACACAGCAGCTTCCGGTGGTCACCGGGCTGGCGCTGGGAGAGGAGCGGAAACCGGCCCCCGGGCGGCCCTGCCTGATTCTGCGCCGGGCCGGGACGGACAGTCTGTGGCAGATTGCCAAGGCGACCCATTCCACCGTCGGCTCCATCCGGGAGGCCAACGGCCTGCAAAGCGAACCGGCGCCGGGACAGCTGCTGCTGATTCCTGTGCTGTAAATAGATTAGGGCCGCACCGGGGGAGAACCGGTGCGGCCCTTGACAGTTGGTCGCATTGCTATGGGGGTGTACTGTCGAAGAAAGCATACCGCAAAGCTGGTGTCAAAATCAACAAAAATTTGTCGAATTTCAATTATCCTCTGCATCAAAGCCCTTCAGGGCGATGTCGTAAACCACATTTTTTGGCAGGCCCAGCTCTTTTGCGGCCTGTTTCACCGCGTCCTTCCGGCTGACGCCCTCTGCCATCAGCTGGCTGACCCGGGCGGCGGCGTCGGTTTCGGAGGGGGCTTCCTGCTGTTCGGCGGGAGCGCCGGCGACAATCAGGACAAACTCTCCCTTGGGAGGCGTTTCGGTGTAGCGGGTCACGGCTTCGGCAAGGGTGGTGCGGACGACTTCCTCATGCAGCTTGGTCAGCTCCCGGCACAGACTGATGGGGCGATCGCCGCCGAAAACCTCCCTGAGATCGGTCAGGGTGGTCAGCAGCTTGTGGGGCGCTTCATAAAAAATCATGGTGCGCTGCTCTTTTCTCAGGGCGTCCAGATGCTCCCGGCGGCTTTTTTTCGCGGTGGACAGGAAGCCCTCAAAGCAGAACCGCCCGGTGGCCTGCCCGGAAATGCTCAGGGCGGTGATGGCGGCGCAGGGGCCGGGAATGGCGCACACGGGAATCCCCGCGGCGGCGCACTGTTTGACTAAGTCCTCGCCGGGATCGGAGATAGCGGGGCTGCCCGCGTCGGACACCAGCGCGCAGGTTTCTCCGGCGAGAATCCGCTCCACGATCCGGCTCCCCTGCGTAGCTTTGTTGTGCTCATAGTAGCTGACAAGATTTTTCTTAATGCCCAGATGATTGAGGAGCTTCAGCGTGACCCGGGTGTCCTCTGCGGCAATGAAATCCGCGTTTTCCAGCGTTTCCCGGCAGCGGAGGGATATGTCCCCCAGATTGCCGATGGGGGTGGGGACAAGATACAGCATTGCGGACATAATGGCCTCCTAAATGTGATAAATTTCCCGGTAAGCCGGGGTGGGCGAGCCGTCGGGATTGTGAAGGACAAGCTCTTCCCAATGAAGGCCCGGCTTGGCGCCCTTCCGAAATTGCAGCAGAATCAGATTGACGGGGCCGTCCTGCCGGTGCCGCACCAGCTGAAGCCGTTTGGCTTCCAGAGCAAATTCCGCCCCGGCGGCGATCAGCTCCGCCAACCGCTCCGGGCGGTGCACCAGAAAGAAGTCGCCGCCGAATTTCAGCGCGTAGGAAGCCGAGCGCATCAGCTCCCGCACCGGACACAGATCTTCCCGCCGGGCAAGGGGGGTGTTCTTACTTGCCGGGCCGCCGGAAAAATAGGGCGGGTTGGAGACGCACAGGTCAAAAGCGCCGGGAGAAAACCTCTCAGATACCGACCTGAGGTCTGCGCATATACTTTCCATGCGGAGGGAAAGCGCGTTGCGGCGAATGTTCTCCAGAGCGGCAAGATGGGCCGTTTCGTCGATTTCCAGCCCGGTGACGGTGCAGCTTTCATTCTGGGCGCACAGGAGCATCCCCAGCGTGCCGCAGCCGGAGCCGAGGTCGAGAATCCGGGCGTTTTTTGGCAGGCGGACAAAAGGAATCAGAACCATGGAGTCGGTGCTTAAGGGGAACGCGCCTTCGGGAATGTTCAGGGTATAACCATTCGGTAAAAATTCCATAAGATTCAAAGAAAATTGGCCTGCGCAAAAGCTGCGCAGGCCAATTACAAGCGTATGAAGAAAAATTAGCCTTCCTCGATCGCTTCGTTGGGGCACTGCTCGGCGCAGGAGCCGCAGGAAACGCAGACATCAGCGTCGATGACGTACTTGCCGTCGCCCTCGGAAATGGCCTCAACGGGGCACTGCTCAGCGCAGGAACCACAGGAGACACAAGCGTCAGTAATAACGTATGCCATGATAATTACCTCCGATAAGTTTTTCTGTTCTACATATGTAGTAACGTACCCTCATTGTAGCATGGATTTCTGAAAAAGCAATTCCTTTTTGCAAATTTTTTCGGAATAATTTTTCCCTGTGCTGGCGATGCTTTTCCGAAACAGGAAAAGGACGGGGGGAATGCTATGCGTTACCATGCATCGACGGAAGCACTGATTCAGACGGCAGCCCGGAAGGCCAGAGACCTGGGCCACAGCTATGTAGGCTCTGCCCATCTGCTGCTGGCCCTGACCTCCGAAGCCGGGGGCATGGGGCTGGTGCTGCGGCAGCTGGGGGTGGAGCCGGAGCTGACGGAGGCGCTGGCACAGCTCCTTTACGGGGCGGGTACGCCGGACCTGCCCCTGCCCCAGGGCCTGACGGAGGAAGCCCGGGCGCTGCTTCGGGACGCGGCCCGGGAGGCGAGGCAGTGCAAGTGCCGGGAGATTCAGCCCCAGCATCTGGTGCTGGCCATGGCCCGGCGGGAAAACTGCGGCGCGGGGGAATTGCTTCGGGCCAGCGGCGTCAGCCCGGACGCCTTATTCACACATACCGTGGACTATTTGCAGTGGGAGCGGCAGACGTTCCCCAAAGGAAAAAAGGAGGCGGTCAATTTGAGACTGCTGGAGCAGTTCAGCGAAGATCTGGTCGCGAAGGCCGGAAATATGGACCCCGTGATTGGCCGGGACAAGGAGATCGATATGGTGATCGGCATCCTGTGCCGCAAGTGCAAAAATAACCCGGCACTGGTGGGGGAGCCGGGGGTTGGCAAGACCGCCATCGCCGAGGGGCTGGCCCAGCGGATGGCCATGGGCAACGTGCCGCCCCAGTTAAAAGAGAAGCGGCTGGTGAGCCTGAACATGGCGTCGCTGGTGGCGGGCACCAAATACCGGGGGGAATTTGAGGAACGGCTGCGGGATGTGCTGTCGGAGATCCGGCGATGCGGGGATGTGATTCTCTTTGTGGACGAAATGCACACCATCGTAGGCGCGGGCGCCGCCGAGGGGGCCATTGATGCGGCGAATATCTTCAAGCCCGCCCTGGGCCGGGGAGAGCTGCAAATGCTGGGGGCTACCACCCGGGAGGAATACCGGAAGTATATCGAAAAGGACGCGGCGCTGGAACGGCGGTTCCGTCCCGTTGCGGTGGAGGAGCCCTCCCAAGAGACCACCATGGCGATTCTGAAAGCTCTGCGCCCCGGTCTGGAGCGGCACCACCATCTGCGGATTTCCGACGACGCCCTGAAGGAGGCGGTGCGGCTGTCAAGCCGATACCTTCCAGACCTGTACCTGCCGGATAAGGCCATCGATCTGCTGGACGAGGGAGCCTCCCGGGCGCGGATGGAGGAAATGCAGGCGGGCCGGGGCGGCGCGGCCCGGAAGGAACTGGAGGAAGAATTGCAGGGGGCCGTCCGGGAGCGGCAGTTCGAGCGGGCGGCGGAGCTGCGGGACAAAATGCAGCACCTGCAAAAACCCACGGCAAGAAGCCGGGGTGTCACGGGATCGGACATCGCGTGGGTGGTGTCCCAGCGCACCGGGATTCCGGTGGGGCGGCTGACTGCCGGGGAACGGGAGCGGCTGCTGGAACTGGAGGGCCTGCTGTCCGCACAGGTTATGGGACAGGAAAAGGCGGTGTCCGCCGTTGCCGAAGCGGTGCGCCGGGGCTATTCCGGTATTCGGGACGCGGGCCGGCCCATTGCCAGTCTTCTGTTTACCGGCCCCACCGGCGTGGGCAAAACAGAGCTGTGCCGGGCGCTGGCCCAGGAGGTCTTCGGGTCCCGGGAGGCCATGCTAAGGCTTGACATGACGGAATATACGGAAAAGCAGAGTGTATCCCGGCTGATCGGCGCGCCCCCCGGCTATGTGGGCTACGAGGAGGGCGGCAAGCTGACGGAGGCGGTGCGCCGCCGGCCCTACAGTCTGGTGCTGTTTGACGAGCTGGAAAAGGCCCATCCGGAGGTGCTGGGCATTCTGCTGCAAATTATGGAGGAGGGCGTGCTCACGGACTCCACCGGACGGCGGGTCAGCTTCCGCAATACCATCGTGGTCATGACCTCCAACGTAGGCGGTCAGATTCGGGGTGAAGGGCTGGGCTTTTGCGCGGGAGGCCGTTCGGCGGAAGTCGGAGAAGCTCTGCGGCAGGCCTTCTCCCCGGAATTTCTGGGGCGTATCGACCAGACGGTGCATTTTGACGCCCTTGGAAAAGGGGCCATGGAGGCCATCGTCCAGAAGTACCTGCGCCAGCTTCAGGAGCGCACCGCCGCCATGGGCACCCAGCTTCAGCTGCCCCCGGAGCTGACCGGTTACCTGCTGGAGAAGTGTCCGGGGAAGGACGGGGCGCGGCAGCTGCGCCGTCTGGTGCAAAGCGAGGTAGAGGGCCCCTTGGCCAGCTTCCTGCTGCGCTGTTCCCGGAAGCCCAGCCGCATCAAGCTCTGTCTGGAGGGGGGCGAGATTTCCTTTTGTACCTGATTTTATAGAACGAGTGTTTGAAAATGTGGGGAAATTTCTGGAAAAACGGAAAGAAAAGAAGAAAAAGATTGATTTTTCCACAGCGGGGTAGTATACTGTCCGTAAATGGAGCAAAAGGGTAGTAAAGTGGAGTAAAAGGGAAGGAGGGAAGCGGATGATCGGTAAGTACAGCGCGAAGTTGGACGAAAAGAGCCGTCTTTTCGTGCCCGCGAAGCTGAGAAGCGAGCTGGGCGACACGTTCTTTGTGACGCTGGGCGTCAACTGCGGTCACCGCTGCCTGACGATTTACACCAGCGAAGAGTGGAAGCGCCTTTCCGACAACTTCAACGCCCTGAGCATTTCCCAGCGGGCGGGGGCCACCAGCCTGATCTTCATGAACGCGGCGGAGTGCACCCCGGATAAGCAGTTCCGGTTCAGCCTGAACCAGTTTCTGCTGGACTACGCGGGCATCGACCGGGAGGTCATGATTGTAGGCCGGGCCGGTCAGGCGGAGATCTGGGACGCGAAGGAATTCGCGGCCTTTGAGGCGGAGAATCTGACCCCCGAAAAGCTGCTGGCATCTCTGGAGGCAATCGGACTATGAGCGAATTTCATCATGTCTCCGTATTGCTGGAGGAGTGCATTGAGGGGCTGAACATCAAGCCCGACGGTATTTATGTGGACGGCACCCTGGGCGGCGCGGGCCATTCCAGCCGTATCGCGGAAAAGCTCACCACCGGACGGCTCATCGGCATCGACCGGGACCCTGTGGCGTTGACCGCGGCAGGGGAGCGGCTGGCACCCTTTGGCGACCGGGTGACACTGGTTCACAGCAACTTCTGTGAGCTGGACAAAGCTCTGGACGATCTGGAAATCACCGGCGTGGACGGCATTTTGCTGGATTTGGGGGTATCGTCCCCCCAGCTGGACGACGGTCAGCGGGGCTTTTCCTATATGGTGGACGCGCCGCTGGATATGCGCATGAACGGGCAGGATTCGCTGGACGCCAAACAGATCGTGAATCACTGGCCTTATGAAGAATTAAAACGGATTCTCTACGATTACGGCGAGGAACGATTCGCCCCCCGGATTGCCGCTGCCATCTGCAAGCGGCGGGAGGAGAAGGAAATCGAAACCACACTGGAGCTGGTGGACATTATCCGCTCCGCCATGCCCGCTTCCGCACTGCGGGAGAAGCAGCATCCGGCGAAGCGCAGCTTTCAGGCCATCCGTATCGCCGTCAACGACGAGCTGGGCAGCGTGGAGCGGGTCATGCAGAAGGCCATTCCCTGCCTGAACCCCGGCGGACGGCTGGCGGTCATTACCTTCCATTCGCTGGAAGACCGAATTGTCAAGCAGGCCATGGCGGAAGCTGCCAAGGGCTGCACCTGCCCGCCGGAGTTCCCGGTGTGCGTCTGCGGCAAGAAGCCCCGGGTGAAGCTCATCACCAGAAAACCCATCGTCTCCGGCGAGGAAGAGCTGGATCGGAACCCAAGAGCCAGAAGCGCCAAGCTTCGCATTTGTGAAAAACTGTGAGTCAGGAAAGGAAGCATTTCCATGAATCAGAAACCGAAAATCCAATATGTGGGTCAGTTTTACATTCATGGCAGTGAAGCCCGGCAGCTGGAGCTTCAAGAAAAGAAAAAGCAGGCCAAAAGCAAGCTTCCGCTGGAGCGGCTGCGCAAGGTTGAGGTCATTTATCTGGACCCCGTGGCAATTTTCGGCATTGTCACCGCGCTGGTGCTGCTGGCGGTCATGACGGTGGGCGTTCTTCAGATTCGGGACGACTGGAAGGATTACCAGACCATGTCGAATTATGTTTCCCGGCTGAACAGCGAGAATGCGGAGCTGAAGGCCGACTACCGTTCTCAATATGATTTGGAGGACATCCGCGTCAAGGCCGAGGCTCTGGGCATGGTGCCCAAGTCACAGCTGGAGGTGCGGACGGTGTACGTTACCATTCCGCAGCCTGAGCCGGAAAGAACATGGCTGGAGGAAATCCAGTGGTTCCTCAGCGGCCTGTTTGCATAAACCAAAATCGGCCCCATACAATGGTGATATAAGCTGCAATGGGCGGCGAGGGTTTCCCTTGCTGCCCATTGTTGGCAATGTCAGGAAGGGGGCGGACCATGGGAAAACAGTATGACCGCCTGCGGCTGAATTCGGGCCAGCACAGGCGGGTAATGGCGGCGGCGCTGCTGTTGGGCTTGGCGGCATTCCTGCCCGTAGGCGCGCGGCTGTACGGCCTGATGATTCGGGACTACGAATACTACGCAAACCTTGCCCTGCGCAATCAGACCCGCACCACCTCCGTGATGGCCCAGCGGGGCGAAATCTTTGACCGGAACATGAATCTGCTGGCATCCTCGGTGACGGTGGAAAATGTTTACTTAGACCCTCACGAGCTGAAGCAGTCCAAGGCGGACATTGGGGATCTGGCTCAGAAGCTGGGGGAGATTCTGGAAAAGGACCCGGCGTGGATCGCGGAACAGGCCGGAGACACCCGGAAGCGCTATAAGCAGGTGGGCGCCTTTGTCAGCGAGGAAACCGCCGCCAAAATCCGGGACTACATCAATACGAAGAACATTTCCGGCATCCATCTGGAGCCTGCCACCCGGCGGGTGTATCCCAGCGGCAGCCTGGCGGCCCAGGTCATCGGCTTCACCAATTCCTCCGGCGACGGCTGCGAGGGGGTGGAGGCGGCCTATGACAGCTACCTCTCCGGCAGGGCCGGGCGGGTCATCACCACCAAGGGCAATAATGAGATGGATATGCCCTTTTCCTATGAAAACTACGTGTCTGCCCGGCAGGGCGACAGCGTGATTCTGACGCTGGACGCCACGGTGCAGGCCTGCCTGGAAAAGCAGATGAAGGCTGCCATCGGGCGCTATGACATACAGAACGGAGCCTTCGGACTGGTGATGAACTGCAAGACCGGGGAAATCCTCGCCATGGCCACGCTGGGTAGCTACGACCCCAATAATTATCTGGAGGTAGCCGACCCGGATGTGGCGGCGCAGCTTGAGGAAATCCGTCTGAGTTACCTGTCCTGCCAGCCGGACAGCGAGGAATACCTTCAAGGGCAGAAGGCTTACACCGATGCCCTGTCTGCCGCCCGGCTCAAGCAGTGGCGCAACCGGGTACTGTCCGATGGCTACGAGCCGGGGTCGACCTTCAAGGTGCTGACCATGGCGGCGGCGCTGGACTGCGGGGCCATTGACTTAAATACCTCCTTCCACTGTTCCGGCTCGGAGCAGATTCCGGGCCGTGCCCAGCGGCTGCACTGCTGGCGTTCCGCGGGACACGGGGCGGAAAAGACACCCCAAGCCCTGCAAAATTCCTGCAACATCGCCTTCGCTCACATCGCCCTGAAGCTGGGTGGGGATCGGTTCTATGAATATATTGAAAAATTCGGGATTCTGGAGAAAACCGGCATCGATCTGGCGGGAGAGAGCA
Source organism: uncultured Clostridia bacterium (assembly GCA_945948535.1). Taxonomy (GTDB): domain Bacteria; phylum Bacillota; class Clostridia; order Oscillospirales; family Oscillospiraceae; genus Faecousia. The sequence goes on along the minus strand of CAMFBN010000009.1, from coordinate 11,654 downwards.
AGGGCGTGTTCTTTGACAAGGCGCTGGTGACCGATGCCGACAAGTGGGGCACCGCCTCCCTGACCTCCGGCTCCTTTGGGCAGACCTTTAAGCTGACCCCCTTGCAGCTGGTGCGGGCCATCGCCTCCGTGGTCAACGGCGGCAATCTGCTGGAACCCTACATCGTCTCCGAAATCATCGACGCCGACGGCAACACCGTCATGCAGGCGGAACCCACCGTTGTGCGGCAGACCATTTCCAAAGAAACATCCGACACCATGCGTACCCTGATTGAATCCGTAGTCACCGAGGGCACGGCGAAAAACGCCAAGGTGGCGGGCTTCTCCATCGGCGGCAAAACCGGTACCAGCGAGAAAATCGACGTATTCGACGAAAACGGCCAGCGGGTGCTGGATAAGATTGTCTCCTTCGTGGGCATTGCCCCCATGGACGACCCGGAGTACATCGTGCTGGTGGCGCTGGACACCCCCTCCCGGCAGACGGGCATCTATATCTCCGGCGGCGTCATGGCAGCGCCTACCGTGGGCGCGGTGATGGCGGACATTCTGCCCTATCTTGGGGTGGAGCGGCACTATTCTGAGGATGAGGAACAGGGAAAAGAAATCGTTTTGGAGAAATTTATCGACTTGACAGGAAAGGAAGCAGAGAGTAAACTAAAAAGAATGGGTTTGACCGCACAATTTGTCGGAAGCGGAGAGACCGTGACGGCCCAGATTCCCGAACCGGGGCAGACGGTGCCCGGCGGCAGCCAGGTGCTGCTGTACCTGGGGCAGACGCCGGAACCGGAAGCCGTGGAGGTGCCGGACTTTATGGGACTGAACCGCCAGCAGGCCAGCGACGCCGCCGGAAAGCTGGGGCTGTACATTCTGGTCACGGGCAACGACGAGATTTCCATGCAGGTCACGGCGACGGCCCAGAGCGTACCCAAGGGAACCAAGGTTCCCGTCGGCACCACAATTACTTTGGAATTCACCGACACGGCGGCCCGGGATTGAAACCGGGCCGGGAAGGATGAGAATATGAAACTGAGAGAATTATTGAAGGATATTCCGGTTCTGGCGTGCACGGCAGATTTGGAGCGGGACATTACCGCAATTTGCTATGACTCCCGGAAGGCGGAGCCGGGCTGCCTGTTTGTGGCGGTGTCCGGCTTTGCCGCCGACGGCAACCGCTTTATTCCCATGGCGCTGGAAAAAGGTGCTGTGGCGGTGGTCACCGCGAAAAAGCCGGAGGGGGAGGTCCCTTACATTCTGGTGGCATCCGACCGGCTGGCGCTGGCGCTGCTGGGCTGCAATTTCTATGGCAGACCTGCCGAGGCGATGACCATGATCGGCATTACCGGCACCAACGGCAAGACATCTTCGACCCTGCTTCTCAAGCAGGTGCTGGAAAAGACGCTGGGGGCTAAGGTGGGGCTGGTCGGCACCATGGCGAACATGATCGGTCAGGAAGTGATTCCCACCGAGCGCACCACCCCGGAAAGCCTTGATTTGCAGGCCCTGTTTGCCCGGATGCGGGACAGCGGCTGCACCCATGTGGTGATGGAGGTTTCCAGCCATGCCTTGACATTGGAGCGTGTGGGCGGTATTCACTTTGCTGTTGCCGCCTTTACCAACCTGACGGAGGATCATCTGGACTTCCATAAAACCATGGACGCCTACTGCGACGCGAAAGCGGAATTGTTCCGCCGCTGCGACAAGGCGGTGGTCAATGCCGACGACAGCTACGCGGGCCGCATTCTGTCCGCCGCTGCCTGCCCTTATGTGACTACCTCCGTGGCGACCGAAGCGGGCCTTCACGCGGAAAACGTGGAGCTGCATGCCGAGGGCATTTCCTTTACGGCGGTGTATGAAGGGGAGCGGGCCCGGGTGACCCTGCCCATTCCCGGCAGGTTCACGGTGTACAACGCGCTGACGGTGCTGGGGGTTGCCCATCAGATGGGCATTTCCCTCCACGACTGCGCCGAGGCGCTGAAAACCGCTGAGGGCGTCAAGGGCCGTGTCGAGGTGGTTCCCACCCCGGGAACGCCCTACAGCGTGCTCATCGACTACGCCCATACCCCTGACGGACTGGAAAATGTTCTGCGCTCCGTCCGGGATTTCTGTAAGGGCCGCCTGATTTCCGTATTCGGCTGCGGCGGCGACCGGGACCCCATGAAGCGGCCCATTATGGGCAGAATCGGCGTGGAGCTGTCGGATATCGCCGTGATTACCTCCGACAATCCCCGCACGGAACCGCCCATGGCAATCATTGAGGACATCCTGAAAGGGGTAAAACCGGAATATGGGGAATATATTGTTATCGAAGACCGCCGCAAGGCCATCAGATACGCTATGGACATTGCGGAAAAAAATGATATAATTGTCCTTGCGGGTAAGGGACACGAAACCTATCAGGACATCGGCGGGCAGAAGCACCATCTGGATGAGCGGGAGGAAGTTGCTGCCCACTTGAAGGAATTGAGGATGTAATATGGCAAGAATTACACTTCGGGACGCCGCTCAGTGGTGCGGCGGCACGGTGGAAGAGAAATATGAGGACGTGGCCTTTGACGGCGCGGGCAACGACACCCGCAGCCTTCAGCCGGGACAGCTGTTCATAGCTCTGCAGGGTGTTCGGGACGGACATGACTACATTCCCGCCGCCATTGCCAAAGGCGCGGCGGCGGTGCTGTGCAGCCGGAAGGTGGGGGACTATCCTGCCATCCTTGTGAAAGACCCCCGCACCGCTCTGGGCGACATCGCCCGGGAGGCGCTGAAACGGATCGGCGCGAAGGTGGTGGCGGTCACCGGCTCCGTAGGCAAGAGCACCACCAAGGAAATGATTGCCGCGGTGCTTTCCGGCACCTTCCGGGTCAGTAAGACTCCTGCCAACCACAATAACGACATCGGAATGCCCATGGCGATTCTGGACATGCCGGAGGACACGGAGGTGGCGGTGCTGGAAATGGGCATGAACCACTTCCGGGAGATTGCTTATCTGTCCTGTATCGCCCACCCGGACGTGGCGGTGATTATCAATGTAGGAACCGCGCACATCGAATTCTTAGGCACCCAGCAGGGCATCCGGCAGGCAAAGCTGGAAATCTTAGAGGGCATGACCCCTCAGGGCATGCTGCTGCTCAACGGCGACGATACCATGCTGCGGTGTCTGGATGTGACGCCCAAGCAGCGCATCACCTATTTCGGTGCAAGCGAGGGCTGTGATGTCCGGGCGCTGGACGTAAGCCAGAAGGGCGGCGTGCTCCGCTTTACCGTGGAAGCCGGGCGCCTTACCTTCCCGGTGGAAATGAAGCTGGAGGGCGAACACTATGTGGCGGACGCGTTGGCAGCGGTGACAGTGGGCCTGAAGCTGGGGGTTCACCCGGACAAAATCAGGCAGCAGCTGGACGCTTTTCAGAATATGTCCGGGCGGCAGGAGATTTTCGAAGCAAAGGGCTGCACCATCATCAACGACTGCTACAACGCCGGCCCTGAGTCCATGGCGGCAGCGCTGAACGTGCTGGGCAACCGACCCGGACGGCACATCGCCGTGCTGGGGGATATGCTGGAACTGGGGGACTGCGCCCAGGCGGAGCACTACAAGATTGGACGGATTGCGGCGGAAAAGGCGGACATGGTCTTTGCCTTTGGCCCCCACGCCGGGCGGGTGCTGGACGGCACCATCACCGGCGGTATGCCGGAAAATATGGGCCGGGCCTTTGACAGCCGGGAGGATCTGATTACCGCCCTGCGGCGGGCGGTGAAGCCCGGAGATGTGATCCTGTTCAAGGGAAGCCATGGAATGCATCTGGAAAAGGTGCTGGAAGCGTTCCTGAAGGAAGAGAAATAAACGGAGGATATTCAATATGACACGTATTCTGATTACCGGCGTGGTGGGCTGCGCCCTGAGCTGGGCACTGGGACATTTTCTGCTGCCGGTGCTCCATGCCCTGAAGGCCGGCGCCTCCATCCGGGAGATCGGCCCCACCTGGCACAACAATAAGACCGGCACTCCCATTATGGGCGGCCTGATGTTCATTTTCGCGTCTATTCTGTGCCTTGTGGGCAATCTGCCCTCCATGACGGATTATTCCGTGTTTTTTGTGCTGGTACTGGCCCTGTGCTTTGGCTTCATCGGCTTTCTGGACGATTTTACCAAGGTGCGCCACCACCGGAATCTGGGCTTGACCTCCATGCAGAAGGCCATGCTTCAGATGGCGGTATCCGCCGTGTTCCTGTACGCCATGTATAAGGCCGGAGCTATGGACACCCACCTGTACATTCCTTTCTGGAATAAGACCTTCTATCTGCATCCCATCGTCTACATCTTCTTTGCCATGTTCGTCATGGTGGGCTGCGTCAACTCGGTGAACCTGACCGACGGCGTGGACGGCCTGTCCAGCTCGGTGACACTGCCGGTGATGGTATTTTTCACGGCGGCGTCCATTGCCCTGGGCAAGTACGATCTGGCCCTGCTGCCGGCCTCGCTGGTTGGCGGGCTGATTGCCTACCTGACCTACAACTGGCATCCTGCCAAGGTGTTCATGGGCGACACCGGCTCCCTGTTTCTGGGCGGCGTAGTCTGCGCCATGGCCTTCGCGCTGGAAATGCCCCTGATTCTGATTCTGGTGGGCTTTGTCTATATCTGCGAGACCATGTCGGATATTTTGCAGATTACCTACTTCAAGCTGACCCACGGCAAGCGCCTGTTCAAGATGGCCCCCATCCACCACCACTTTGAGATGTGCGGCTGGAAGGAAGAAAAAATCGTTCTCAGCTTTGCCGGTGTGTCTGCAATCATGTGCATTCTGGCCTGGTTCGGCATTTCCGGTCTGGTCGGATAACCCCTGATTGGAGGTTTGGCAATGGGGAAGGCTCTCCATGCCAAAGAGGAACGCCGCCTGTTATTCGGGCGGAGGGAAGATGCGGTGGACTACCCGTTCTTGTTTCTGGTGCTGCTTCTGCTGACGGTGGGGCTGACCATGCTGTATTCTGCCAGCTACGCCCAGAGCGAGTACGACACCGGCTATGCCATTTCTACCAAATACCTGCAAAAGCAGGGGGCCTGCGCCCTGATCGGGTTGGCGGCCATGTTCTTTTTCAGCCGGATTCCGGTGAGATTCTGGTACCGGCTGGCCTGGCCTTTGTACGGGGTCAGCATTGTGCTCCTGCTGTCCGTGCTGGTCATCGGGCAGGAGGTCAACGGGGCGAAACGCTGGATTAACCTTGCGGGCATCCAGTTCCAGCCCTCCGAGGTGGCGAAATTCACCATGATTCTCCTGTTCGCCCGGCTGACCCGCCGCTACGGGCAGGACGCGAAGCAGTTCCGCTACGGGGTTCTGGGCTTCGGCATGGCGCTGATGGGAATTCTTCTCCCGTTGGCGCTGGAAAAGCACCTGTCCGCGATTATGCTCATGGGCATGGTGGCGGTGGTGATGATGTTCGTTGCGGGCACCAGCCCCAAGTGGCTGATGGCAGGCGCCGCCGCCGCGGTGGTGTTTGTGCTGGTCTATATCCAATTCATGGGCTATGCCGGTGACCGGGTCTCGGCGTGGCTTCACCCCGAGCAGGACCCGGGAGACACGGGCTATCAGATTTTACAGTCCCTTTACGCCATCGGCTCCGGCGGGCTGTTCGGGCTGGGCTTCGGCAAGTCCCGGCAGAAATATCTGTACCTGCCCTTTCAGTATAACGACTATATCTTCGCCATCTGCTGCGAGGAACTGGGTCTGGTGGGGGCGCTGACCATTGTCGCCCTGTTCGCCGTGACCATTCTGCGGGGCTACTGGATTGCCCTGCACGCCCGGGACCGGTTCTCCACCGTTCTGGCCTCGGGTCTTGTGACGCTGATCGCTGTCCAGACCATTTTGAACCTTTGCGTAGTCACGAACCTCCTTCCCTCCACCGGTATCTCCCTGCCGTTCTTTTCCTACGGCGGCACGGCGCTGGCGGTGAATTTGGGGGAAATGGGTATCGTTTTACAAATATCCCGATACAGAAACCATAGAAAACTTCAGGAGGAACCCCTATGAACCTGATTTTTACCTGCGGCGGCACCGCGGGCCATATTAATCCTGCCATCGCCGTGGCGAACCAGCTGCGGGAGAAATACCCGGACTGCAAAATTCTCTTCATCGGCGCGGAAGGCCATATGGAGGAAAGATTAGTGCCTAAGGCTGGCTACGAGGTGAAATGCCTGCCCGGCTCCGGCCTGAGCCGGAAGCGGAATCTGGCGGGCCTGAAACAGAATATCCACGCTGTGAAGTGCGTTCTGGGCGCGGTGGGCCAGTGCAGGAAAATCATCCGGGACTTTCAGCCCGACGCGGTTATCGGCACCGGCGGTTATGCCAGCTTCCCGGCACTGTACGCCGCCCAGTCCATGGGCATCCCCACCTGTGTCCACGAGAGCAACGCGGTTCCCGGCGTGACCACCAAGCTGGCAGCCAGCCGGGCCACCCGGGTGCTGGTGGCTTTTGAAGAAAGCGTCCAGTACTATAAGCACCCGGAAAGGGTGGAGGTCGTTGGAATGCCGGTGCGCAAGGAGTTCCTGTTCACCACCAGAGAGCAGGCCCGTCAGGCTCTGGGCCTTTCCGGTCAGGTGGTGGTCTCCGCCTTTGGCTCTCAGGGTGCCAAGGTCATGAACGAAACCATTGCCGATATGATGCCGCTGGAGCAGGCCGACGGCTTCCCCTTTCACCACATTCACGCCACGGGCAGCTTTGGTAAGGAATGGATGCCCAGACGGGTGAAGGACAACGGGGTGGACTATGCGCATTGCTCCGCGCTGGACATCCGGGAGTATATTTACGATATGCCCAACGTACTGACTGCCGCCGATGTGGTCATCGGTCGCGCAGGCTCTGCAACCTGCAATGAGATTGCTGCTGCCGGAACCCCCTGCATTCTCATTCCTTCTCCCAATGTGACCAACAATCATCAGGAGAAGAACGCCCGGGTGCTGGAAGCAGGCGGGGGCGCGTTGGTACTGCTGGAAAAGGACTGCACCCCGGAGAAGCTGTACAGCCTGATCCGGGAGCTTTTGACAGATGACAACCGCCGGGCAGAGATGTCCCGGAAGCTCCACGCCCAGATGAAGCTGGACGCCACGGACCGCATCTGCACCATCGTGGAGGAACTGACCAGGCGGTAATCGGAGGAAACTTATGGATACAACACAAAAGCCACGGCAGGAGACGCCGAACCGCCGCCCGCCGTCAGCAGAGGGGACGCCCAAGCGCACCCGCCCCAAGGGGACGAACGATGCCCAGCGGCCTGCCCGCCCGGCAGGCGAACGGCGGGAGAAACCCGTCTCCGACGAGCAGCGCCATGCACGTCCCGCGCAGGAGCGCCGTCAGCCGCCGGCAGAGAAAACCGAAAGGCCGAAACGCCCGGCAGAAACCGCCGAAAAGCCCAGACGTCCGGCACAGAAGGCTGCCGCGCCCCGGAAGCGGGCGGAGGAGAAAAAGCCGCCCCGCAAGGAAGCCGGAAAGCGCCGCCCGGCTGCGGATCCCGACGATATTTCCAACAAAAAGCGGGCTTACGGCAGAAGCAAGCCCAAAAAGAAATCTGCCGTGGTTGCCCTGATGGACAGTATTGAGCAGTCGGCGAAAAAGAGCGCGGAAAAGCGGAAGAAAACAAAGAAGAACCGCCCCAAGCGGCCGACCCCCGCCGTCATCTACACCCAGCCTGCCGTCTTCAACCGCAACCGGCTGGTCATTCAGCTGGTCACAGTCACCGCTGTGGTGCTGGCGCTGGTCATAGGACTGTCAGTGTTCTTTAAGGTCGGCCACATTTATGTGTCCGGCGCGGAGGTGTACAGCGAAAGCTCCATCACCGAGGTCTGCGGCATCAATAAGGGCGACAATCTTCTGACCTTCAGCCACGCCCGTGCCGCCGCCCTGATCCGGGCCAACCGTCCCTATGTCCGGGAGGTTCGTTTCGGTATAAAGTTGCCGGATACTGTCAATATTATCATCGAAGAAGACGACGTGGTCTATGCCATCAAGGATCAGACCGGCCAGTGGTGGCTGATGAATTCCGACGGACGGGTGGTGGAGCAGGGCAACAACGCCAAGGTCGCCAACCATACCCAGGTGCTGGGCGTGGCGCTGCAGGATCCCGTGCCGGATGAGCGGGGCGTGGCGCTGGAAAGCGCGCCTGCCGCCGAGGATGCCACCGCAGAAACAGCGGCCCAGGGCGAGACGGTTCCCGCGTCCGTTCCCGTGACCACCACCGGCGCTCAGAGGCTGGACGCAGCTCTGCAAATCCTCAAGGCGCTGGAGAATAATGACATCGTGGGCAGCGCCGCCAGCGTGGACGTCAGCCGCATTGACGACATTATCCTCTGGTACGGCACCCGCTATCAGGTGAATCTGGGCGACAATTCCGGCCTGGACCACAAAATCGCCTGCATGAACGCGGTGATTGCCCAAATGAGTGAATACCAGTCCGGCGTGCTGGACTGCAGCTTTACCATCTGGCCCAATCAGGTGGGCTACACGCCGTTCTCATAGGAATAGATGTAATAATTCTGTAAATATTTTTTCCGTCGAACACATTTTCTATTGACCAAATAGAAAATTAAGGATAGAATAGAGAGAGCATGAGTAAAAATAGTCGTAAGCGGAATCCCCGCAGCAGCGAACAGATACATAGGAGGAAGAGTAATATGTCCGAGAATATGCCCGATCGCGTGGTAAAAATTAAAGTCATCGGCGTAGGCGGCGCCGGTAATAATGTTATCAACCGGATGATCGATGCCGGTGTGGGCGGCGTGGATTTCGTAGTCGTGAACACCGATAAGCAGGATCTCAACAAATCCGTTTGTAAGAATAAGCTCCAGATCGGTGAGAAGCTCACCGGCGGCATGGGCGCAGGCTCCAAGCCGGAAATCGGCAAGAAGTCTGCCGAGGAGTCCCGGGCTGCCATCTCCAAGGCTCTGGAGGGCACCGACATGGTCTTCATCACCGCCGGTATGGGCGGCGGCACCGGCACCGGCGCGGCTCCCATCGTGGCGGATCTGGCCCACGAGGCTGGCATCCTGACCGTGGGCGTTGTGACCAAGCCCTTCAAGTTCGAGGGCGCCAACCGGATGCGGCAGGCGGAGCAGGGCATCGCCGACCTGAACGGCAAGGTGGACTCCCTGATTATCATTCCCAATGACCGGCTGAAATACGTCACCGATCAGAAGATTACCTTCGCCAACGCTTTCGGCATCGCGGATGATGTGCTCAAGCAGGCTGTGACCTCCATTTCCGAGCTGGTTGGCTTCTGCAAGAACGTCATCATCAATCTGGACTTTGCGGACGTCTCCGCCGTCATGAAGGACGCGGGCCGGGCCCATATGGGCGTGGGCACTGCCTCCGGCAGGGAGAAGGCTGAGCAGGCCGCCACTGCCGCCGTTTCCAGCCCGCTGCTGGAGACCTCCATCAACGGCGCTACCGGCGTGCTGGTGAACGTCACCGGCTCCTCCGAAATGACTCTGGACGATGTGGAGACCGCTGCCGGCATTGTGCAGGAGGCCGCCAACCCTGAGGCCAATATCATCTTCGGCGCCACCATCGCCGACGATTTCCAGGACGAGATGCGGGTTACCGTCATTGCCACCGGCTTTGAGATGAAGCCTGAAACGAACTCCTTCGCTCCCAGAGCCGCAGCCGGTGCCGCTCCCAAGAGCAAGCCCTCCACGCCCAGCTTCGTGCCCGAGGACATCGACACCCCGGTAGCCGCTTCCAAGCAGCCTACCAAGCCCGCCGATATGAGCGACATCGACGAGATTTTCAGCATCTTCAAGCGGTAAGAATGTTTTTTGCATCCCGACCCCAAGCGGGTCGGGATGTTTTCTGTGAGGTGGACTTTATGGGCGCGTATGAAGCGCTGGCGGCAAGCTATGACCGTCTGACAAATGATGTGGATTACGGGGCCACGGTGGCCTTCTACCGGGAGATTCTGACAGCAGAGGGCCTGCGCCCCAGAACCGCCGTTGACCTGGCCTGCGGCACGGGAACGGTCAGCATCCTGCTGGCGCAGCAGGGCCTGCAGGTGATCGGCGTGGATATGTCCGAGGAAATGCTGACCGTGGCCCAGCAGAAGGCGGGCGATATGGACAACCCGCCTCGCTTTGTGTGCCAGCACCTGCAAAAGCTGGTTTTGCCCCGGGGTGTGGACCTGGCGGTGTGCGCGCTGGACAGTCTGGACTACATCACCGCCCCAAATGACTGTGCCGAAGCCATCCGGCGAGTCTACCGGGCGCTGAACCCCGGCGGCATCTTTATCTTTGACGTGAACACCCCGGAAAAGCTCCGGGCCATGGACGGTCAGGTGTTTCTGGACGAGGACGACGACGTGTACTGCGTCTGGCGGGGAGAATTTGACGAGAAAACCAATATCTGCTCCTACGGCATGGATTTGTTTCAGCGGCAGGGCAGGCTCTGGCGGCGCTCCTTCGAGGAGCATCGGGAATATGCCTACTCTGCGGAACAGCTGACCGGGTACTTAAAGGCCGCGGGCTTTACGAACATCCGGGTCTACGGCGACCGGCGGATGGCGCCGCCCCGGTCAGGGGAACAGCGGATTTATTTCAAAGCGAGAAAGGGAAGAATACGATGAAGGATTATCTGGTTCGCGGAATGAGCATGGACGGCTTCGTGAAGGTCGTAGCCATCCGCTCCACGGAGCTTGTCCGCCGGGGCGCGGAGATTCAGAAGACCACGCCCAACGCCACAGCGGCCTTCGGGCGGGCGCTGACGGCGGCCTCTATGATGGGCAATATGCAGAAGGTGGAAAACGGCTCCATGACCCTGCAAATCCGGGGCGGCGGCCCCATTGGCACCATTACCGTGGTGTCTGACGCGGAAGGCAACGTCCGGGGCTATGTGACGGAGCCACAGGTGCCGCTGGTGGAGAAGTATCCCGGCAAGCTGGATGTTGGCGCGACAGTAGGCACCAACGGCACCATCACGGTCATTCGGGACTTGCAGATGAAGGAGCCATACATCGGCTCTACGGAGCTGGTGTCCGGCGAGATCGGCGATGATGTGACCGCCTATTTTGCCCAGAGCGAGCAGATTCCCACGGCCTGTGCCCTCGGCGTGCTGGTGGATCGGGATACCAGCGTGAAAGTGGCTGGCGGCTACATTTTGCAGCTGCTGCCCGGCGCACCGGAGGAGACCGTTTCCACCCTGGAAGCGGGCATTCAGCGCGCCGGCGCGGTGACCCCCATGCTGGAAGCGGGCATGACGCCGGAGGACATTCTGGGTCAGGTCTGCGGCAGCCTGGGCGTGGTGTTCCTGGAAACCGCAGAGGTCAGCTACAAGTGCTATTGCTCCCGGGAGCGGGTGGAAAGCGTCCTGATCAGCCTTGGTCGGGAGGAGCTGACCCAGATCATGGAGGAGGGCAAGCCCTTCCCGGTGGAGTGCCAGTTCTGCGACACGGTGTATACCTTCACACCGGAGGATGTGGCGGAACTCCTGAAAAAGATATGATTTTAACCTGTTTTTTGCCCGATTCCCCGGAAAACTGACAGACAGAATCCAACGAAAAAAACAGAAAAAAATACTTGACAAATTGGTGGGTTTTATGTATAATGAACCACGTCGCTGAGGTGAGCAACACCGAATGCGCGTTCGGGAGCATAGCTCAGCTGGGAGAGCATCTGCCTTACAAGCAGGAGGT
>CAMFBN010000008.1 GCA_945948535.1 uncultured Clostridia bacterium | reverse complement strand
CGCAGATCAGGACGAAAGCCAATCTGCCCACCCACTACCATCTGAAGCCGGGGAGTGGGCTTGTGCAGCCCTCCATGGTCATGCTGGAGCAAATCAGAACCGTGGACAAGACTCGACTGGCTCAGTACATCGGTAAACTGTCCGACGAGGAAATCAATGGTCTCAACCATGCACTGGCAATCAGCATCGGCTTAATCCCTCCTCCCCCATCCAAGCTAACTTTATGCCTTTGTAAAGCCTGTGCCAGCAACTTTTATGGTGCAGGCTCTTACTATGTACGGCGTGTTGATCCGCTGCAAACGGAGCAGCAGATTTGTACCTACTGCGGCCAGCGCAGGGGGTTCGACTACAGCCTGAGTCCAAAATCAGATCGCAGAAAGGAGTAATGACTTAGCATGGAGAAATTGATTACACGCAAGGAAGCAGCCAAATTACTGGGAATCAGCCTTACTACGCTGGATGAAGCCAGAAACAGCGGTCTGATTTCCTATGTGCAATATGTGCCAAACGGCTGCGTCTATTTCACGGATGCCAGTTTGCAGGAATACATTGCGAAATGTACTATTCGCGCGAAGCCATCCGAAAAGAAAAACACCTATCGAAATGTGCGAAAGCAAAAATAACCATCCGTTCGCACATTTGCTGAATCGCGCCAATTCTGATAAAACAGTGATAACAGCGCTGATTTCTTTCCTATGGAGGTAACCGAAATGGCCGGAAAGCGAAAACATATTCCCCGATATGGGACAGTCCAAATCAAAGGAAACACATATTATCGTACTAGCATCACAGAACTTGAAGGCAACCGAATCTCCCTCTATGCCAAAACCCGGGAAGAATTGTACGATAAAGAAATGGACGCTCTGGAGCAGATCGACAATGCAGCATTTCGTAAAAAATCCCCCACCGTTGCGGAGTATTGCGAAAAGTGGCTGACAATGCAATCCGTTCATATACGAGCAACGACGCTGATCGATTATACTTCCAAAGTCCGGCGGCACATCATTGCCCCGTTGGGTGATAGGAATATCGCAGATGTTACTCTGGACGATATTCAACTGGCCCTTGTTCCGGTCTCGGAGAAATCTGCTTCCGTGTACAAGTCCGTTATTATCCTTTATAAATCCATCTTCCGGGCTGCCAAGGAAAGTCATGTTATTGAGGACAATCCTACGGTCTATCTGAGTGCCAAAGGAGGCGGTATTCCACAGGCAGAAAAACAAGCTCTGACAGATACTCAAGCCGAGCAGCTCATCAACACCGTTCGTGGCTTACCCCCGTATGTTTTTGTGATGATCGGTTTATACGCCGGATTGCGGCGGGAGGAAATCCTGGGTTTGCAGTGGGACAGCGTATATCTGGACACCGACACGCCATATCTGACTGTACGGCGGGCGTGGCACACCGAGCATAATCGTCCTGTCATCATGACAGAATTGAAAACAAAAGCCGCTGCCCGAAATGTCCCTCTCCCTGAATGTCTCGCGGAATGCCTCAGAGAAGCGAAAGCCAAATCCAAATCAGACTTTGTTGTTGCAAACCGCGACGGAGGTCCTCTCAGCTATACTCAGTTTAAGAGGCTATGGCAATACATTGTCACAAGAACCGCAAAAGAGCGCAGTTACTACCGTTATGAAAATGGAGAGCGCGTAAAGCACACCATCTCTCCTACCCTTGGTGAGAAAGCAGCGCACAATGGGAATGTCATATATAGTCTGGATTTTGATGTCACTCCCCATATGCTCCGCCACACATACATTACAAATCTGATTCACGCAGCAGTCGATCCCAAAACCGTTCAGTATCTGGCAGGTCATGAAAACAGCAAAATCACGATGGACATATACGCAAAAGTGAAATATCACCAACCCGACGATGTAGTGAAAACCATGAGCAGTGCCTTTGCTCTATGGAATAACACATAACTTTATTTTCACCCCAACAGAATCTTCAAAAGCGAGGAACAAATCAGTTCCCCGCTTTTTTACATATTTCGCACCTTTGATGGTTTTCCTGTTTTCTGGTAAAAAGGAGGTGGCTACATTACATACTCTGTGAAAGGATGATTTTTCATGTCCAAGAAAAAAGAATTGATTCCACAATATGGTACAGCCACAATTAACGGCATCCAATATTACAGAACCCGTATTACTGACGCTGATGGGAAACAGGTTCTTCTCTATGGATTAACCCGTGAGGAGCTGTTTCAAAAGGAGTGCGAAGCGCGAAAAAAGGTTGCGGAAATCGTCTTCCGGAAGACGAATCCCACTGTTGCGGATTACTGTGAAAAATGGCTGCTCATGAAGTCCGCAAATGTCTCTCCTGCTACATTGAAGGGCTACGAATCCAAGGTGAGGAACTACATAGTCAAACCATTGGGCGATATGTATATGTCCGATGTGACAGCGGATGATATTCGTCTGGCCCTTGTGCCGGTTGCAGGTAAATCCTCCGGTATGTACGATACAGTCAATATGCTTTTCAAGAGCATTTTTCAATCTGCCGAACACAGCAATGTGATTGACGAAGATCCTTCCACCAATATCTCTGCGAAGGGTGGACATCCTTCAAAGAAGAAAGACGCTCTGACAGATGCACAGGCAAAAACACTTCTGGATGCTGTCCGTGGACTTCCACCCTATGTATTCACCATGATCGGACTCTATACCGGTATGCGCAGAGAGGAGATTCTGGGGCTTCAGTGGGATTGTGTCCATCTGGATGCATCCACACCATACATTTCAGTAAGGAGAGCCTGGAGAAGCGAAAAGAACCGTCCCCAGGTAACAACCATACTGAAATCCAATGCTGCAAGACGGGATATTCCTATTCCACAATGCCTTGTTGAATGCCTTCAGGAAGCCAAGGCAAGCAGCAAATCCGATCATGTGATTGCTGACAGCAAAGGGCAGCCCCTCTCCTATTCCCAGTTTCAAAGGCTCTGGCAGTATATTGTCGTTCGTTCTACCAAAGAACGAATCTATCGCAAGTATGTGAATGGGCAATGCATTAAGCAAACCATATCTCCTGTCCTGGGACAGCATAAGCTAAAGAATCCCAAGATCGTTTATTGCATTGATTTCGATGTTACACCCCATATTCTGCGCTACACCTATATCACCAATCTTTTATACGCAGGCGTCGATCCCAAAACCGTTCAGTACCTGGCAGGTCATGAGAACAGCAAAACAACTATGGACATCTACGCCCGAATCAAGTATAATAAACCGCAGGAGCTATATGCCACTGTAAACGCCGCTTTCCCCAAACAACAGTCTGTGGAAGCCCCCGTTTCTTTGTGTTAACACATAGGTTAAAACAGGGCAGACGGTCAAAAAGTGCTTGAATACCAATGACTTTTTGGTTAGAAGAATGTTCAGTACGGCCTCAAAGCCGCCCGTCGCGCTCCTCAGTTCAGCAAGCGCTGATCCTCTCTTTTTCCTTTCTCAAATTATTCAAAAGCCCCGAAATCGACCGATTTCGGGGCTTTCCCGTTTTTTCCGCCGTCTGAACCCTGAACGTCATCTATGGTGAAGCAATACGCCCAACGCGGCGGTGACGGGCAAGCGCTCCCTGACCTCAAGCGAAGCCGGTCTCCTTCCTCTTGCGGCTTGCGCCAATTTGTGATATCATAAAGTCCACGAAAGGAGGCGTTGGCGGTGGATAAAAAGCTGGAGGTGCTCAGCCGCTATTTTGGCTACACCCAGTTCCGGGGGGCACAGGAAGAGCTGATCGATGCTGTGCTTTCCGGGCGGGACGTTTTGGGCGTTATGCCCACCGGCGGTGGAAAGAGCCTGTGCTATCAGATTCCCGCCCTGCTGCTGCCGGGCATCACGCTGGTGATCTCTCCCCTGATCAGCCTCATGCAGGATCAGGTGCTGGCCCTGAAAAGTGTCGGGGTCCCCGCCGCCTACCTCAACAGCTCTCTGAGTTTGGAGCAGCAGAGCCTTGTTCTTCGTAATCTGCGGCAGGGCCGCTACAAAATCCTCTATGCTGCCCCGGAGCGGCTGCTGGGCGAGGGATTTCTCGCCATGGCCCGGGAGGTGCCCATTTCGCTGGTGGCCGTGGACGAGGCTCACTGCATCAGCCAGTGGGGGCAGGATTTCCGGCCCAGCTACCTGAAAATCCCCGAATTCTTGCAGGCACTGCCCCAAAGGCCGGTGGTGTCGGCTTACACCGCCACCGCGACTCCCACCGTCCGCCGGGACATTCAGAAATGTCTGAACCTCCAAAATCCGCTGGTAAAGGTCACGGGCTTTGACCGGCCAAACCTGCGCTTCGAGGTCCGCACCCCCGACAGCAAACGGGGAACGCTGCTGACTTTGCTTGCCCTGCGCAAGGACAAAAGCGGCATTGTCTACTGCTCTACCCGGAAGGAAGTGGATTCCGTCTGTTCCTTTCTGCTGGACAAGCACTTCGCCGCCGCCCGGTATCACGCGGGGCTGCCTGACGAGCTGCGCAGGAAAAATCAGGAGGATTTTCTCTACGACCGAAAAACTGTCATGGTAGCAACCAACGCCTTCGGCATGGGCATCGACAAATCCAACGTGTCCTACGTCATCCACTACAATATGCCGCAAAGCATGGAAAGCTACTATCAGGAGGCCGGACGTGCAGGCCGGGACGGCGAGCCTGCCGAGTGCATTCTCCTGTTTGGAAAGCGGGATATTGTCACCGCCAAATTTCTCATTGAGAAATCCTATGAGGAAAGCGAACTGCCTGAGGAGGACCGGGCGCTGCTGAAGCAGCAGGATATGAAACGGCTGTGGGCCATGGTGGACTACTGCCAGACCCCGGGCTGTCTGCGGCAGTACATTTTAAGCTATTTCGGTCAGTACAATACCCCGAAATGCGGCAACTGCGGAAACTGTGCCCCGCCAAAAAAAGAAAAGCCTCCGGCTCTGCTGGGAACCCCCGGCACGTTGGGAACAAAGGATATCACCAAGGAAGCACAGATGGTGCTCTCCTGCGTCCGGCGGATTGCCACCGCACTGGGCCACAACAGCACCGTGACCATGACCGTGCGGGTGCTCCGGGGCAGTAAGGATAAGCGCCTGCTGGAAAACAAACTGGACGGTTTAAGCACCTACGGGCTGATGAACGCGTATTCCCGGGAGGAGCTGCGGGAAATCATCGCCCAGCTGGTGGAGCAGGGGTACTTGGACTGCGGCAATGGTGAGATTCTGGAACCGACCCCGGCGTCGGCAGAGATTCTGTTCCGGGGACGGGCCGTCACCGTCACCATGGAAGAAACAGCGCTGCGGGAGCGCTTCCCCCAGTCCGGCACGGTGATCGCCGACTCGAAGCTGCTAGCCGACCTGAAAGCCCTGCGAAAGTGTCTTGCGGAGGAAGAAAAGGTACCCGCTTTCGTCATATTTTCCAACGCCACGTTGGAGGACATGGCGAAAAAGCATCCGAAAACCATGGACGAATTTCTCACCGTATCCGGCATAGGCCGGGTCAAGGCCCAGCGCTACGGCACCGCTTTTTTGAAGGAATTGGAAAAGCACCGCCCGTGACCGGAGAGGAAGACTACAGGAAACCCAAGGGATTCCGCAAAATGTACCGGGGGCCCATCCGCCCCCGCCGGCTTTCTCAGCTCAGGTCATCCAGCTTGCTGGAAATGGTATCGGACACCTTCCATGCCACATCCTCCATCTTGTTGGCAGCCTTCGCCGCAAGACGTCGGGTGGGGTTGGTTCTGGGCATCATCAGCACCGCCACGGCACCGGCTGCCGCGCCGATTCCCGCTGTCACTGCCCATCCTTTTACGGTCATAGCAATCCCTCCTTCCGGTCTTAGTATGCCCACATTACAATCGTTCCCTTCCGGGTGTATTTTTCCTTTTCATCCAGCATTTTTTGTGATACAATGAAAAAAAGACGCGGGAGGCGATCGTATGTCCATTGACGTATTGCAGGAGAAAATCCGGAAAACCAAATGCCCTGTCATGCTGGAACTGGCAGCATCCGTTTCCGAGCTGCCGGCGCATATTCTGTCGGGCGCTTCTTCAGAGGCCGAGGCCTACGGGCGTGTCTGCCGGGAACTGCTGGAAGCGCTGAAGGGCACCGTCCCGGCTGCCCGGGTCAGCTTCTCCAGCTTTGCCCTGCTGGGCCCGGAGGGATTGGTTCAGCTTGCCTCCATTCTTTCGTACGCGAAAAAACTGGGGTATTATGTCACACTGGACGCACCGGAGATTCTGGGCGTTCGCGCTGCCGAACGGACTGCTGAAGTGGTTTTTGCCGATCACTCCCCTTTCCCCTGCGACAGTCTGATTCTCTTAAGCTATCTGGGCACCGACTGTGTGAAACCCTTTCTGAACAGCTGCAAAACTGCGAAAAAGGATATTTTTGTGGCGATTCGGACTGCCAACCGCTCCGCGCCGGAATTACAGGATCTGCTGGCCGGCGGGCGTCTGGTACACATTGCCGCCGCCGATCTCGTAAACCGCTGTGCCGAAGGGTTAAGCGGGAAATGCGGTTACTCCCCTGTGGGCATCATGAGCGCCGCCAACGCCCCGGACAGCCTGCGCGCCCTCCGGTCAAAATACCAGCGCCTGTTCCTGCTTGTGGACGGCTTCAGCGCGGTGGGCGCCAATGCCAAAAACTGCGCCCTGGCCTTCGACAAACTCGGCCACGGGGCCATTGTCTGCGGCGGCGGCTCGATCCTGCGGGCCTCGCAGCAGGCGGAATCCGACGGGAGCGACTACCTCCAGCAGGCGCAGCTGTGCGTGGAGCGGATGAGGCGCAATCTTTTGCGTTATATTACGATTTTGTGAGGGATTGCCATGAGAAGAAATGATCGGGCCGTTACGGACCCTTCGGAAATTGTGGAGATCATGTCAAGGTGCGAGGTGCTGCATCTGGCCATTGCCGCCCAGCCAGCCCCCTACCTGCTGCCTGTCAACTTTGGAATGGAGCCGGACGGCATGACGCTTTATGTTCACGGCGCAGCGGACGGAACGAAATACGGTCTGCTGGCGCAAAACAATCAGGTCGGTTTTGAAATGGAGTGCACCAACGGTCTGGTGCTGGACGAGGCCGGCCACAGCTGCACCATGAACTATGAAAGCGTCATGGGCTGGGGCGTCGTCAGCGAGGTGACGGATCCGGGCGAAAAGCTGCACGCGCTGGACCGCATTATGGCGCAGTACCATTCTGAGAATTTTGCCTACAATCCCGCGGTGGCGGACCGGACACGGATTCTGTGTCTGAAGGTTCAGGAACGCACCGGAAAGCGCCGCGTAAAAAAACTGGGAGGACATAATCATGCTTAAAGTGTACGGAATGAAGATTTGCCCGGATACGGTGAAATGCTGTGAGGCGCTGAACCGGGCCGGAGTGGAATATGAATTTCTGGATTTTGCCGAGAAAACCGCGAATTTGAAAGCGTTTCTCAAGCTCAGGGACAGCAGTCCCCTGTTTGACTCCGTCCGGCAGGAGGGCGGCATCGGCATCCCCTGCATTCAGCGGGAGGACGGCAGCATCACTTTTGGCTGGGAAGAATTTATGTAAGGAAGCTCAGGGCTTGCGCCCTGAGCTTTTTTCACTTGATCGGCATGTTCCGGGAACGGTTCTGAGCGGTGGGTTCCGTGGCGTTCTCCGTGGTGCCTGTGGTGTCCTCCACCAGCGGGCCATTGCCGTGATTGATGGTTTCATCGGTTTCATGGGTGGTGGTCGGTTCGGTGGACGCATGGGTGGGCGCCGTGGTAGGCTCGGTCGTCATCTCCGTCGTGGGCAGCATCGTGGTCGGCGTGGTCATACCGGCATTCCGATTGGTGCAGCCGCAGCCGGTCAGCATTGCGGCGGTAAGGACAAAACTCATAAACAGTGACGCGAATGATTTCATTTCTTTCCCTCCAAAGTTTTGGTTTCAACGATAGTATTACCACCTGATTATCCTTTAGACTGGTAAATCTCTCCATATCTGAAACCCGATTTTTGGCTATGTATTCGATACAAAAATATAAATTCCCCATTGCATTTTCTGTCCGCGCAATGTATAATAAAAACTGTCAAAAACTAGAATAAAGGAGAATCCTTTTATGAAAAAGCTGGCTGTTAAAAAAGACGCGGAGTGTATGGCCTGTCTGCAGTGCATGAATGCCTGCTCTGAGGCCTTCTACAAGCAGGCTGACGTGACTCTGTCCTGCATCCAGATCGTCGCCAAGGGCACCGGTGCAAAGCCCAACACCTGCATCCAGTGCGGCAAGTGCTCCCGCACCTGTGAGCATGAGGCCATCACCCAGAACCCCAAGACCGGCGTGTACATGATCAACAAGAAGAAGTGCGTCGGCTGCGGCAAGTGTGTCGAGGCCTGCCCCATGAAGGTCATGGTCATAAAGGACACCGCTTCCAAGTGCATTGCCTGCGGCATCTGTGCCAAGGCCTGCCCCATGGAAATTCTGGAAATCGTGGAAAAGTAAGCTTCTCCCCTTAGGCGGGCAGCAGTCGCTGCCCGTTTTTCCTGCTCTGACGTTCTTGGGCAGACTTTTTGGGTTGGAGCGGATAGACTGTAGTTTAGGAGGAGATTCTCATGAATCCTGAAAGAAATCGAAGAAAAACGCTTTGGATCCTTGTCGGAACCGTGCTGGCGCTGCTGCTGATCGTCGCCATTGCCGGTGGCCTGTACTGGAATCATATGCTGAGCCTGCTGGGAAACGCCGCAGAGCACACCGTGCCTACCCTGTCTCAGGAGGAGCTGGACGCCATTGTGGGCACCGAGGAAACTGTACCTGCCACCACAACGCCGGAGGACACCTGGCCTCAGGTCGTTTCCGACCAGAACATTACAAATATCATGCTGGTGGGCCAGAACTACCGGGAGGACGAGCAGAACAAACTGTCTGACACCATGCTCCTGTGCTCCATCAACCGGAAGGCCCGCACTCTGACCATGGTCTCCTTCCTGCGGGATCTGTACGTACCGCTGCCCGCCTATGCCGGGCACAGCGGCGGAAGAAACCGCATCAATGTGTGTTATGCCCTGGGCAGCACCTGGAAGCGCTCCTCAGAGGGCGGCATGGAGATGCTGGCAAAATGCATCGAGCAGAATTTCGGCGTCCACATTGACCACACCATTGAAGTCAGCTTCGATACCTTCGCTGCCATCATCAATGCCATGGACGGGGTGGATGTGGTGCTGACAGAAGAAGAAGCGGAATATATGACCGATCACGTTGGCTACGTCGGAAGCTTTGAAGCAGGCCAGAACGCGCTTATGGGCTATGACGCGCTGGCCTACGCCCGGATACGGAAGATTGACGGCGACCGGCAGCGGGTGGTCCGTCAGCGCGCCGTTGTGTCCTCCTTGATTGAAAAATGCCGGAATATGGGACTTTTAGAGCTCCACGACCTGGCAACCCAGATTCTGCCTCTGATTATCACCGATATGTCCAGTCAGGAAATCACGGATTATCTGTGGGAGCTGATTCCCATGGTCAAAGACATCCAGCTGGCGTCCCTGACGATCCCGGTGGACAACGACACTCTGCCCCACAGTATGTGGAGCAAAAATATAGACCTGTACGGTTACCCTTCCAGCGTTCTGGAGTGCAATCTCAAGCTGAATGCCGAGTATCTGCAAAACGCGCTGGGAATGGAGTAATATGAAAATTGCACTGGGCAAAAGGAGAATTTTAGCGAAGTAGCATGTCATTGCGTGCCAGTGCGCACACTGGCGTGGCAATCCGTTCCCCTTTTCACGTTCCGATAACGTACCCATTACCAAAGGAATACGGATTGCCACGTCGCTTCGCTCCTCGCAATGACATGGTTATTCGGAACCTTCACGAAAGAACAATTTAGCAGCGATTCGCCGCAAAATGAATCCCACCTTGCAAACTCGCAAGGTGGGTTTTTTCTGTCAGTGGGCGAACTGGCTTTGATAAAGCTTTGCGTAGAAGCCCTGCTTTTTGAGCAGCTCCTCGTGCCTTCCCTGCTCCACGATGTGCCCGTCCTTCATGACTAAAATCAAATCCGCTTCCCGGATGGTGGACAGGCGGTGGGCAACAATAAAGGAGGTGCGGCCCTGCATCATGGTGTCAAAGGCCTTCTGAATTTTGATTTCCGTCCGGGTATCGATGGAGGAGGTGGCCTCGTCCAGGAACAGCATGGGCGGCAGGCACAGCATCACCCGGGCAATGCACAGTAGCTGCTTCTGGCCCTGAGACAGATTGCCGCCGTTCTCGGAAATCTCCGTGTCGTAGCCCTTGGGCAGACGGCGGATGAAGCTGTGGGCGTGAGCCTGCTTTGCTGCGGCGAGGATTTCTTCCTCTGTGGCATCGGGCTTGCCCATGGCGATGTTCTCCCGGATGGTGCCCGCCTTGAGCCAGGTATCCTGCAAAACCATGCCCACACAGTGCCGCAGATCGTCCCGGCGCATATTCCGGGTATTCACGCCGTCCAGCAGAATCTCTCCCCCATCCGGGTCGTAGAACCGCATGAGCAGATTGATAAAGGTGGTCTTTCCGCAGCCGGTAGGGCCGACAATGGCGATGCGCTGGCCCGGCTTCACGCTGAGGTTAAAGTCGTCGATCAGGGGCTTTTCGGGGACATAGGAGAACTTCAGGTTGTGAATCTCCACGCTGCCCTGTACGGCTTCCGGGCGCTGGGGATTTTTCGGCTCGGGGCTGCGCTCCGGAGCTTCGATCAGCTCAAACACCCGCCCGGCACAGGCCAGCGCGTTTTGCAGCTCCGTCACCACGCCGGAAATCTCGTTGAAGGGCTTGGTGTACTGGTTGGCGTAATTCAGGAAGCTGGTCAGATTGCCTACGGAAATGCCGCCGCCAATGGCAATCAGCGCGCCTGTCAGGCCCACGCCGGCGTAGACCACGGAGTTGACAAACCGGGTGCAGGGATTGACCAGAGAGGAAAAGAAAATGGCTTTCAGAGACGCCTTTTGCAGCCGTCCGTTGATCTCGTCAAACTGCTCCATGGAAGCGTCCTCATGGCCGAAAGCGCGGACTACCTTGATATTGCCGATGGTTTCGTCAATCAGGCCCGTCTGCTCGCCCCGGGTGACGGTTTGCAGCCGGAACATGGAGTAGGTTCGGGTGGCGATGAAGTTCGCCACCAGCAGGGACAGGGGCGTAATGCAGACAACCACCAGCGCAATGCCCCAATGGATGCGCAACATGAAGAGTAAGGTGCCCAGAATGGTCATAATGCCGGTAAACAGCTGGGTAAAGCCCATGAGCAGGCCGTCGGCAAAGGTGTCCACGTCCGCAATGACCCGGCTGACAATGTCGCCCTGGGGGTGAGCATCGAGATAGCTCAGGGGCAGCTTCTGAATGTGGCAGAAAGCCTCGTTGCGGATATCCCGGGTGACCTGATAGGTCATGCGGTTATTCAGCTCGCTCATGAGCCACTGGGACACCGCAGCAACCGCGGCGCAAATCAGCACCCCCCGCAGATGGACAGCCATGGCGGCAAAGTCCACCCTGCCCGCGTCAATGATACAGTCAATGGCATTGCCCACCAGAATGGGGATATACAGGGTCATAACCACATAGATGGTCGCCAGAATCAGGGAGGCTATCAGGCTTCCCCAGTAGCGGCGGATGCGGCGCAGAACCTTTTTCAGAACGGTCATCTGATTATTCATTGCCCGCCGCCTCCTTTGGGAACTGAGAGTAGTAGATTTCCTGATAGGTGGGGCAGCTTTCCAGCAGCTCGTCATGGGTGCCCCTGCCCACCAAAAGCCCATCGTCCAGAACCAGAATTTCGTCGGCGTAGCGTACCGATGCCGCCCGCTGGGAGACGATGAAGGTGGTAGGCGGATTGTCCATGCTGCGGATAGCCATTCTCAGGTTGGCATCCGTGGCGTAGTCCAATGCGGAAGCGCTGTCATCCAGAATCAGCACCGAGGGCTTGCGCACCAGCGCCCGGGCGATGGTCAGGCGCTGGCGCTGACCGCCGGAGAAGTTGGCTCCCCCCTGCTCCACCGGGGCGTCCAATGCGCCGTCCTTGCCCTGCACCACTTCCTGGGCCTGGGCAGTTTTCAGGGCATCCCACAGCTCGTCGTCCGTGGCGTTCTCATTGCCCCACTTTAGATTCTGCCGGATGGTGCCCTTGAACAATACCGCCTTCTGGGGAACCACACCGATTCTTTGCCGCAGGGAAATCATGTCGTAGTCCCGAACATTTTTCCCGTCCAGCAGAACCGCGCCCTCTGAGACGTCATAGAGTCTTGGAATCAGATTCACCAGCGTGGTCTTACCGGAGCCGGTGCCGCCGATGATGCCGATGGTCTGACCGGGCCTTGCGTGGAAGGATATGTGCTCCAGAGAGGGGCTGGCGGAACCGGCGTAGCGGGCGGTCACATCCTTGAACTCCACATCGCCGGTGAGGGCATCCCCGGTTTCAGTTCCGTTTTCCTGATCGCTTTCCAGCTTCAGCACAGAGGAAAGGCGGTTGCCGCAGGCTACAGCCTTTGCCAATGTGATAATCAGGTTGGCCATCTTAATCAGCTCCACCAGAATCTGGGACATATAGTTATACAGGGCAATCACAAGGCCCTGGGTCAGAATCCCGTGCTCCACCTTCACGGCGCCCACGTTCACCAGCAGCACCACCGCCAGATTGATAACCACATAGGTCACGGGGTTCATGAGCGCGGAAATCCGTCCGGCGGACAGCTGACGAGTTGTCAGGCCCTCGGTCTGGGCTTCAAAGCCCTCTACTTCGGTATCCTCCTTGCAGAAGGCCCGGAGAACACGGACGCCCGCCAGATTCTGACGGGTGGCGGAGGTCACGCCGTCCAGCGCCGCTTGCACCCGCTTGTACATGGGCATAGTAATGAGCATAATACCAAAAACGATGAGGCACAGCACGGGAATCACCCCGGCAAACACCAGCGCTGCCTGAAAATCAATGGTAAAGGCCATAATCATGGCACCGAACACCACAAAGGGCGACCGCAGCAGCAGCCGCAAAGTCAGGTTCACGCCGTTCTGCACCTGATTGATGTCCGAGGTCATCCGGGTCACCATGGTGGAGGTACCCAACTGGTCAATCTGGCTGTAGCTTAGGTGCAGAATATGCTCCATCAGCACATGACGCAGCCGGGTGGAGAAGCCCACCGCCGCTACGGCGGAGAAATACTGGGCGCACACCGCCATAATCAGGCCGATAATGCCCAAAGCCACCATCACCAGACACATTTTTACAATGTACCCGGTATCGCCGGTACTGATGCCCCTGTCCACGATGCGCGCCACCACCAGCGGCACCAGCAGCTCGAAGGTCGCTTCCAGCAGCTTAAACAGCGGGCCGAGAACGCATTGCTTTTCGTAGCCCTTCAGATATTTCAGAAGATTTTTCACATACGTCACCTCATTCCAGAGGGATTATAGCACTTATCGCCGGGAGGTGCAAGCATTTGACACAAAAAGTCAGGCAGGATTGTGCTCCCGCCTGACTTGTATTCAGTTCGCGAACTGGGGCGGGCTGCTTTCCATGGCAGCGAAGACAGTGCCAATCAGGCTTCCCATTTCCTCGTAATTGCCATAGTATACCACCTGCCAGCCATTTTCCGCAAATCTCCGCTGCGCGCCCAGAATAACAAACAGCACATCTTTCCCATCCTGCCGGACGGTGCAGACCGCGCAGGCAGTCCCGCGATAATAGGCAAAGCCGCCGGTCACACGGACGTCGTAGAACTCCGGAATGGTCTGATTGTCAAACAAATAGTTGGTGGTTTGCACCGTGTATTCCTCCCCGGTGTCCGGGAAGCGGAAGGTATAATCTCTCGTCCCCCAGATTTTGGAGAGACATGGGTCGGACAGAATTCGATTCACAAGGAAAATGGTGTCCATGCCGGTGGTGAACTGCCCCTCGGCGTAACCAAAGAGATCTGTGTAGTTCGTATCCATGCAGGCGTATTTGACGTACTCATTCATCTTTTCCACCATGGCTTCCTCGCTGCCCGCGTCAAACCGGGCAAGGGCATAGGCTGCGTCATCCGCGCCCCGTATCAGCATCAATGTCAACAGGTCTTCCACCGTCATCTGCTTCATGCGTTCCAGAGATAACTCTGGCTTCAAAAAGGGAAATGCCTGACGGTAAGTGTTTTCATCCTTCAAATACGCCGGAAGCCCGGTGGTATCCACCAATTCCTCCGGGGAGTGGTTCTCCATCACCACCAGTGCCAGCGCCAGCTTATTCAAATCCCCGGGGGCGGTTTTCATGAAGCGCTGGTAGGCGTAAAGAAGCTTTCCGGCATTCAGGTCAAAGGCATCGGCATCCGCGGCGGTGGCTGGCTGGTAGAAGGTAATGTCCTCCACCTTTCGCTGCAAAAGCAAAACTCTACGGGAAGCGGAATCCACCTCTGCAATATAATAGTCGTTGGAACTGAGTACCAGGTGCCTGCTTCTTTCTCCATCGGTAATTGGGATCGGCGACAGCGTACCAGTCGTCTCGCAAATCCGCCACCCTTCCGTTCCATCGCGCATATCCGGTTCAATGATGGTCACCACCGTGCCCGGCCCCGTCAGGAGAATGGTCTGCTCATATTCCTCGCCATTTTTGTCCTGTGCCATCCGCTTCTTGACGCCATAAACCTTATCAATTTCCAACTGAAGTTTCCCGTTGGTGTAGGCGTAAAAGCCATCCAGCGGCTGATAGTCCCCTTCCTCCGGCACGGTGGTTTCCGGCGTAGCTTCTGTGAATTCCGTTTGCACAGTCGCTTTCTCCGGCTCCTCCTTCGGGCTGGTCAGGAAGCACACCGCCGTAATGACGGTAATCACCAGCACCGCGGCGATGACCCAGAAGCCGGCCTTTTTGAATTGCAGCACATTTTTGATTCTGGATTTCACGCTGTTCTCCCCAAAGGCCAGCGGGCACGCCGCCACGGCTCTTCCGGGTGCGGCGCAGGACAGCAGAGCGTAAGAATAGGCCTTCCGCTCCCCTTCCCCCATGCCCGCCACGGCCCGCTCGTCACAGGCCATTTCCAAATCCCGGCAGAACAGCAGATACGCGGCCCAAACCAGTGGATTGAACCAGTACACACAAAGCAGTAAGTACCCCAGCGGCTTCCACCAGTGGTCACAGTGGCGCAGATGGGCGGCCTCATGTTTCAGCACATAGGACTGGTTCTCAGGGGCCATATCCGAGGGAAGGTAGATTTTGGGTTTGACAATGCCCAGAATAAAAGGAGTTCGGATGCCATCGCACAGGTAGAGATTGTCCCGCAGACGCAGGGATACCCGAACCTTTCGGGCAAGCCGGATATAGCTGATGACGGCATACAGAAGCATTGCCGCCATGACGGCAGTCCAAAGCAGCGCTGCAATGTGCAGCACAAGCTGCATGGGGTTGACGCTGGCTGTCACAGCGGGTGCCAGATTCTCCGTGATCACCGGGTTTACCGCCCGGTCGATCACAGCGATACCGCTGTCAATGGCCGGGGCCGGGGAATAGGCAATGTCCATGGGAATGGGCTTCGCTTTGGGAATCAGGCTCAGGGCGCTTTCCACGGAAACCGGCAGGATAAGCCGAAGGCCAACCAGCGCCCACAGCCAGAGCAGCAGGTTCTTGGGAACCTTGCGCAGAAGCAGCCGCAGTGCCAGAACAGCCAGAATCAGGCAGCCCGCCGTGATGCTCCTGTTGGCAAGATACAGGAATATTTCTGTCATTTCTTCCCGCCTCCCCAATAAGAATCGATCATTTTCCGGATTTCAGAAATGTCCCTGTCTGTCAGATTTCCACCATCGGCAAAAGCGGCGATGAAGGCCGGCAGAGAACCGGAAAAGGTATCCTCCACGAACCGGCGGCTCTGCCGGGACTGGAATTCCTGCCGGGATACAATGGAAGTCACAATGCCGTCCTGATTTTGAAAGATACCCCGGTCACAGAGCTTTTTCAGCACCGTATAGGTGGTGGATTTTTTCCACTCCAATTCCCTTGCACACAGCTTCACCAGTTCGCCGGAACTGAGGGGCTCATGCGCCCAGATCAGCTCCGCAAACCGGGTCTCTACGACGCCTAATCTGAAATCGTCCATGGATGTTCCTCCTTTGAATCGGTCTATTTATAATAGACCTTTTTTGTAGTCTATCACTAATAGACCGATTTGTCAACAAAAAATGTTTCGGAGCCCTTCAGCCCCGGAACAGTATGATACGATATGACTATTTTCTTCTTTCTTGCATACGTTCCGCGATTCTGACCACCCGCGGTCTGTTGTACCGCTGCGCGATGATGCAGGCCAGTTCCGGTACGGCAGCCAGCAGGGACGTTATGACGAACACCGGAAGCGCGCCGACCCACAGGGACGCGGCAATCGGCAGGAAGTTCAACACCAGTATCACCTCATGCACCACCTCTGCCTGACACATGGCCTGGGCAATGTCGCTCATGGATTTTCCCTGAAGGTCGAAATTCTCCGGCGAAAAGGTGGGAATCCGGCCCTTCCATTTTTTGACGCGGAGAAATTTGTAAAGTTTTTCTTCCCATGGTTGGAGCCGGTACCAGTCTTTCGTATAATCCGCCTTGTTTTTCATTCCCGCGTTCACGACGAAGCCCACCGCCAGCCGCATGATAAAGTGATAGGAAATTGTCCCAAACGTCACTGACAGAGTAAAGAAGCTGTCCGCGCCCGTTTTTCGGAAAAGCAGGGTACAAAGCGCTGTCAGCGCTGCCATGGATACAGCCGTGAAAGAGATTGTCTTTTTCATTCCCTACCCTCCAAAAAACATCGGGAAGCTCTGAACAAATCGGCAAGAGCTGACAGCGAGAGATTTTGATTCAGCGGAAGTTTGAAAAACAGAGGAATACTGTATGTATTTCCTGTTTTTCAAACCGCACCGATGGAGCAAAAGATCCGCTGCTCAGCCGCAGGCGATTTGTTCAGAGGTTCCATAGGACTCCATGGAAACTCGCGTCCTTCCCACCCGGAGTCCTAACGGGTTTGCCTCCGCTTTTGCCGCACAGTGGCACGGGTGGACATCCCAATTGCATTACAGGCTGTTCTCTACCGCGCCCGGAAGGCAGTCATAAATGGAGCCGCCAATCGCTGCCTCAAAGCGTGCCTTAATTGCCAGAACCGCCTTCCACCGATCCACCGTTGCCGGGTGGGTGCCATAGCGGATGGCAACGTCCACGAAGCGTTTTTCCAGCAGGCAGAAGCCCGTGGGCAGCGCCAGCGCGTCACACAGCTGCACCAGATAATCATAATCGTCATACACGGCGTGTTTGACGAAATCTGCCATGAACGCCTTGTCCTCCGGCGGCATATCGAACACACCGATGGAAGACGAAATGTCCTTCACCATAAAGGCATGGGAAATGCAGATCTGGGCCGCTTTTTCCCATCCCCGCACCATACAATAACGATAACCGTCAATCAGGTGCCGCTCCGAGGTAACACCGGCATATCTGCCGATGTCGTGCAGAAGGCCGTAAATATAGGCCAGATCCGCATCCAGACTGGGGCAGCGGCTGGCAATATTCTGACAGGCCAGGGCAACGTAACGGCTGTGGTCTGCCCAGGGGCCAGGGTTGGCCCGCTCCGCCTGCGCCAAAGCATTTTCTGCGATTGGACGTGAAAGCAGCATGGTGATTCCTCCTGACTTCCGTCAGCAAAACGGCAAACTGTAACTGAGTTGAAAATTGAAAGTTGACAGTTGAAAGTTGTGGTATCCCTTCGGGATGATTTAAATTATCCCGACAAATCTTGACTACGACACATTTACAAGAGAATGTCCGGTTCTAAGACATAATGCTTCAATTGTCCCGCAGGGACTCCTTCACTTTCAACTTTCTGCTTTCAACTGTCAACTCTGACAATTACGCATGATCTGTCCGCTGAGTAAAGCCGATAAGCACATTCTCTTTTACTATGTTATCGTTTTTGGGGAGATATGTCAATCCCATCGTCCGGCTTTCCCCGAATATCCCGGCGTCCCTGCCGCATAGGATACAGCACAGGGGAGGGATGTCCATGCTGATGAGCTGGATTTGGGCAGGCATCGCCGGTATCAGCATTCTGTGCGCGGCGATGAACGGACGCGGGGGAATTCTGGCTGCTGCGGTTTTGCAGGGGGCGCAGACCGGCGTGACCCTTGGAATGTCCATGGCGGGTTCCATCTGCCTGTGGACCGGCGCCGCCGCCGTGATGGAAGCCGCAGGAATCACCGGAATGCTGTCCAGACTTCTTCGTCCCGTACTTCACGGCGTTTTCCCTTCAACACGAAAAGACCCGATTCTTTCGGAGAAGCTCAGCGCCAATATCTGCGCGAATTTTCTGGGGCTGGGCAACGCGGCGACTCCCATGGGGATTCAGGCAGCAAAACGGCTGAAACGTGGTGACACAGCCACCGACGAGCTGTGTCGTCTGATCGTACTAAACACCGCCTCCATTCAGCTGATTCCTTCCAATGTGGCAGCTGTCCGGGCCGCGCTGGGGTGCAGCACCCCTTTCGACATTCTTCCGGCAGTATGGCTGACCAGTCTCCTGTCCGCCGGACTGGGTGTCACCGCCGCATGGCTGCTGGGAAAGGTCTGGAAGCGATGACGGATTACATTGTTCCTCTGATTTTGTTTGTATCCATGGCACTGGCGCTGGGGCGAAAAGAAAACGCTTATGACATTATGCTGTCCGGTGCGGCCGATGGTCTGCGGCTGATCGTTTCCATTCTGCCAGCACTGATTTTGCTGCTGTGCGCGGTGCATATGCTGCAAGCCTCCGGCGCAGCTGAAACCATCAGTAGGCTTCTGTCCCCGGTATTTGCCCGGTTCGGCATTCCGCCGGAAACGGCGCTGCTGGTGCTGGTGCGGCCCTTGAGCGGCAGCGCCGCGCTGGCGGTGGGTGCGGATTTAATGGCACGCTACGGCCCCGATTCCACCGTGGGAAGGACTGCCGCCGTGATGCTTGGGTCAACGGAAACCACATTCTACACCATCAGCGTCTATTTTGGCGCGGCAGGCATTCGAAAAACCCGGTACACCATTCCCGCCGCTTTGTTTGCCGATTTTGTCGGATTCTGCATGGCTTCCTGGACGGTGCGATGGTTCCTTCCAGCATAAACACCCTGCCGGGCAAACCGGTAGGGTGTTTTTGTATCATGCGTTCAGCTCCAGCGACAATTCAATTTCGTCCTCATCCTCATTCCCGGTCTCGGAAAATCCAAGGGACTTGTACAGGGCAAGCGCTCTGGGGTTCTCCCGGTTGCAGGTCAGCACCACCCGATTGGAAGCACCGAAGGGCTTCCCGGCAATGTAGGCAAGGCAGGCTTCCATAGCGGCCTTGCCATAGCCTTTGCCCTGCTGGGCTTCGTCGATCATCATGTGCCAGATGTCATATTCTTCCAGATCGTAGTCATAAATCACCATGACATAGCCCACCATGGTCTCTCCATGGTAGATTCCAAAGGGCGTGCACTGGCTGTAGTAGACATAGGCCTGCGCGAGGCTTCGGATGGGATGAGAGACAAATTTCTCCTGTTCCGGGGCCAAAGTCAGGTGAAAAGCATCCAGAAAGTTGGATTCGTCAATTTTCTTAAGTGTTACCTCGTTCATAGAATTCCTCCTGAAAATGTGTGTCGGTTGATACGAATGAAGTATTCATAACAAACATCCCCTTTCATTGCGGAATATCTATGTAAACGCGGAAAACCGCGGAGTTTACGGCAGTACCGGCAGCACAACACGACCCACAATCCGGCTCTTATCAATCATACCGTATTTCTCACTGCGGCTGTCGGCAGAGTGGTTGCGGTTGTCGCCCATGACAAACACGCAGCCCTCCGGTACGGTATCGCTGACCACACTGCGCTCATCCCGGGGAAGCATGGGATCCCCCTCTTCAAAATTCAGGTAGGGTTCCGTGAGGATGACATCCTCCACACTTACCTCGTTCAGGTCGTAGTCGATTTTCACCGTCTGGCCTTCTGTGGCGATGACCCGCTTGACAATATAGTCCCGGTTGAAAATGCCGTTTCCGGTGTGGATCACCACCACATCCCCCTGTTTCGGCTGATAACCCGGGCGCAGTACCAGCAGCAGCTGCCGGTCATGGAGGGTCGGGTACATGGAGCGGCCATCGACCACCGCAAGCTTGATAACAAAAGTATTGGCAAGCAGCAGTACGACCATGACCGCGCAGAAAATGGGGAACCACCGGTCTGACTGCTTCTTTTCATTTTGTTCAGGTTCATTCACAGGAATCTTCCTTTCTTCCCACAACAGGAAAAGCCTGCCGCGGTATACACCGCGGCAGGCTCATAAAACGGAATTACTCCTCGTCTTCCAGAGAGAACTCCAGCGTTTCGCCGCAGTTGGGGCAGACGATGCTTCCCTTCTCCAGCACTTCCTCATCGAAGTCGATGATCTCGCCGCAGGCACACTCCACCTCATAGATGGTGCTGTTCTCGTCGCCGAAGTCGAAGCCCTCCTCGGGACCCTCCCCGTCCAGCTCGTCCTCGTCGTCATCCCAATCCAGCGCATCATCGTCATCACTGAAGTCGTAATCATCCTCGTCGTCGAGAATGTAGTCCTCAATGGCGTCCAGGTCTTCCTCGATCTCGTCCAGCTCGTCGGAGATGGCGATGGTGGTCTCCTCAATGTCGGTGACGCGCTTGGTCACATCTCCCAGCAGGTCCACGATCGCGGCGATCATCTTGCCCTCATCGGACTCGGTGTTCAGCTTCAGACCATCCATCAGGCCCTTGAGATAGGCGGACTTTTCAGAAATCGTCATAATAACCTCTCCTTAACGCAGGCGAAGCCTCAGGCCTTGGAACGGCCCAGATACTCGCCGGTACGGGTGTCAATCTGAATCTTATCGCCCTCGTTGATGAACAGGGGCACCTTCACATCCGCGCCGGTCTCCACGGTAGCGGGCTTGGTGACGTTGGTAGCGGTGTTGCCGGCAAAGCCGGGCTCGGTCTTGGTGACCACCAGATCCACAAAGTTGGGCACTTCCACGCCGAAGACCTTGCCCTTGTAGCTCATGATGGTGCAAACGTCGTTTTCCTTGACAAACTTGAAGGAATCATCCAGCGCGGAAGCGTCGATGGGCTCCAGCTCGTAGGTCTCCTGATCCATGAAGTAGTACAGGGAGCCGTCGTTGTAGGAATACTCCATCTTCTTGCGCTCAACAAAGGCGGTGGGGAACTTGGCAGTGGGGTTGAAGCTGGTCTCGGTCACGGCGCCGGTGATGACGTTCTTCATCTTGACGCGGACGAAAGCAGCACCCTTACCGGGCTTCACGTGCTGGAATTCGACAACCTGCATAACCTTGCCATCCATGTCAAAGGTAACGCCGTTTCTAAATTCACCTGCAGAAATCATGTGTTTATCCTCCTAAGACTACCTCTCCGTTTTGGGAGGCGATTTGTTTTCACAGCTTTAGCTCGTATATTGTACCGCAAAATTCGCTGTTATGCAATAGGGCACCGGAAAAAAAGTTAGACAATAATGAGATTTTTGGGGCTTGCAGTTATGTCGATTGCGCCATCCTCTGTTAAAATGGTCACATCCTCGATGCGCACGCCGAATTTTCCCGGCAGATAAATACCCGGCTCGGCGGAACACACAGCCATTGCGGGCAGCGGCTCCTGATTCCGGGTGTTCATGTTGGGCGCCTCATGGATTTCCAGGCCTAAGCTGTGGCCGTAGCCATGACCGAAGTTTTCCCCAAAGCCAGCGTCTTCAATCACCTTCCGAGCAACGCCATCCACATAGGCGCCGGTGACACCGGCTTTGGTCGCTGCGATGGCGGAATTCTGGGCTTCCAGCACAATGCTGTAGACCTTCTTCATCTCCTCGGTGGCAAAGCCCACGGCAACGGTGCGGGTCATGTCCGCGCAGTAGCCCATGTAGGAAGCGCCGAAGTCCATGGTCACAAAGTCCCCGGCCTGAATCTTCCGTTCCCCGGCAACGCCGTGGGGCAGGCTGGTGTTGGGGCCGGACACCACGATGGGGTCAAAGGCCAGGCCCGTGCCGCCGTTTTTGTACATACAATAGATCAGCTCCGCCTGCAGCTCCAGCTCGGACATACCCACCCGAATTCTGGGCAGAACCTCTTCAAAGGCTTTGTCGGTAATCTCCTGAGCCTTTTTCATCAGGTCGATCTCCCAGCTTTCCTTGGAGGCCCGGAAGTCGAAAATGGGCTTGTTGAAGGGCACCAGCTTGGCGTTCAGGTTCTTTTCGTAACCCATCAGCTCCGCCACGGTCAGGTAATCCTCCTCATAGCCCAGAGTGGTCACACCGAAGTCGGCGATGGCATCGTTGAGCCGCTGGAAGGGGGTGTGCTGGCGGTCGGTCATCAGCACCTCGAAGCCCTTCAGGTTCTTCTCGGCGGATTCGATGTAGCGGCTGTCGGTGAAATAGCGGCAGCCGGCCTTGGTGACGATGGCCACGCCCTCGGCGATGTCGAATTCCGCGCCGTAGTGGCGGCTGTAGCGGGAGGTCAGCAGCAGGCCGTTCACTTCCCCGTTCAGAAGGGATAAATACTTTTCAAGATTTCTCATTTGTTGATTCTCCTGTTTCTAGCAATAAAAATAAATGGCAGTTCCAGCACATGCCGGGCTTTCAGCCAAAAATTATGATTGGAAATGGCATCCACCAGAATGGAGGTCACGCCCGCCAGATTTGCCCCCAGCGTGTCGGTGTAAATCTGGTCGCCCACCAGCGCCGCCTGAGAAGCGGGAACACCATATCTGCTCAGGCACTCCCGGATACCCTTGCCGGAGGGCTTTCTGGCGTAAGTAATGCAGGGCAAGCCATATTCCCGGCAAAACGCAGGCACCCGTTCCTTGTGGCTGTTGGATACGATGCACAATTGGATGTCCTCCAATTTGTTCATCCTGTCCAGCCACGCCGTCATTTCGGTGGTGGGCACATTGGTGGTGTAGGGGACGATGGTATTGTCAAAGTCCAGCATCAGCAGGCGGATATTTCGGGCCCGCAGCAGCTCCGGACTCAGGTCGGTTAGATTCTTCGCAATGATTTTCGGCAAAAAAGATAGGGGCATATTGTCCTCCCGGATTTCATAGGATAGTGTAAACGGAATGCTCCATCGAGGGATTATACCACGGAAAGGAGGATTTGTCCATGCCGATTGCGCGATATCTTGCCATGACCGGCGCGGAAATGGCAGGAAATGCTGTTTTTCCCGACTATGCGGCGTGGATGGCCTGTCATTTTTCGTCAAGCGGAAATGGTGTATCCAATCTCCCCAAATGGCTGCCAGCCGGTTCCCTGCTGATTCTCGATGACAGCACGCCCATTCAGGGCCACGACCCCGAACGAATCGCGGCGGAGCTGGGCAGCTGTATGGAGCGGCTGCAATGCGCGGGGCTGCTGCTGGATTTTCAGCGGCCCGGTGAGGAACAGACGCGGACGCTGACCGAATATCTGTGCCAGGCGCTTCCCTTCCCCGTGGTTGTATCCGATTCTTACGCCGACGGTTTGGACTGCGGGGTCTTTGTATCGCCCGTCCCGCCGGATGAATCCATGGACATGTGGCTCTCCCGGTGGAGCGGGCGGGAAATCTGGCTGGACACCACCATGGAAGGGCTGGAAATCGTTTTAACCGAAAAAGGCGCAAAAAACGTTCCCCTGCCCGTTTGGGATTGTCCGGAGGGTGGGCTGGAGGATACACGTCTGCATTGTCACTATCAAATTACCCTTGGCAGTGACAGCGCCGTGTTTACCCTCTGGCGGACGATGGAGGATATCGCCGCGCAATTGGAAGAAGCGGAACAGCTGGGCGTCGCTGCTGCCGTGGGGCTGTATCAGGAATTCGGGTGCCCCCTCCCGGGGCCGGAAGAGGGCGAAGAATGATTATTTGCGCTTGTAGAGCAGCATTTCGTAGGAAATTCCGTTTTCCTCCCCGGATTGGAGGGCTTCCGCCGGATACCACCGGGAATCTTGGTCCAAATTTGGGAAAAAAGTGTCAGATTCCGGGGTAATGTGCACTTTGGTGATATACGCCCGGTCGCAGTAGGGAAGCATTTCCCGGTAGACGCTGCCGCCGCCGATGACGAATGCCCGGTCATGCTTTTTTGCCAGTTCCAACACTTGCGCCGGGCTGTGGCAGACGATGAAGCCGGGAATTTCGATTTCCTGTCGGGTCAGGGCCACGTTGACCCGCCCGGGCAGGGGCTTTCTGCCGGGAAAGTCGTCAATGGTGCGCCTGCCCGCAATGACAAGGCTGCCCCGGGTGGTCTCCCGGAAGAATTTCCGGTCGGCGGACAGGGCAATGGGCTGGGTGCCGTCTTTGCCGATGCCCCAGTCGTCATAAACCGCTACAATCAGTTCCATATTCCTCTCCTTAATTGGTAAAACGTCTCCGGTCGAGCCACCCACCCATTGGTGTTTGGTTTTCGAACAGGTTCGTAACGCATTTGCAGCCGGTCATACCGGCTCAGATCGCCATGGGGATTTCAAAGTTGAAGGGATGGAATTTGTAGTTTTCCATGGTAAAGGAATCCTTAGTGAAGGCGTAGAAGTCCTTCACGGTTTCGTCTACATGGAAGGTGGGCGCGTCGTAGCCGTCCAGTTCCAGCATAGCCTTCACCGCCGGAATGTGCCGGTCATAGATGTGGCAGTCGGCGATGACGTGGACAAGCTCGCCCACCTGAAGCCCGGACACCTGGGCCATCATGTGGGTCAGCACGGCGTACTGCACCACGTTCCAGTTATTGGCCGTCAGCATATCCTGAGAGCGCTGGTTCAGGATGGCATTGAGCTTGTTGCCCGTGACGTTGAAGGTCATGGAGTAAGCACAGGGGTACAGGTTCATCTCGTGGAGGTCTTCGAAATTGTAAATATTGGTCAGAATCCGGCGGGAGGCGGGGTTGTGCTTGAGATCGTAAAGTACCCGGTCCACCTGATCGAAGTCGCCCTCCTTGTAGTGGTGCTTGATTCCCAGCTGGTAGCCATAGGCCTTGCCGATGGTGCCGTCCTCCCCTGCCCACTCGTCCCAGACGTGGCTGCCCAAGTCCGCGATGCGGTTACTTTTCTTCTGCCAGATCCACAGCAGCTCATCCACGGCGCTTTTCCAGTAGGTGCGGCGCAGAGTCATGATGGGAAATTCTTTGGACAGGTCGTAGCGGTTCACCACGCCAAAGGTTTTCATGGTGTGGGCGGGGGTGCCGTCGGCCCAGTGGGGGCGCACGTCAAGGCCTTCGTCCGAATAGCCTTCCTCTAAGATTTTTCGGCAGGTTGCCTTGTATACTTCGTCGGCGTAGCTCATTCTCTCTCCTCCAAAATCGTTTGTGCCATCATATCACAATCATCGGGAAATGGCAATAACAAAACACCGGGCATCGCTGCCCGGTGTTGATAGTATGTTACGCCAGAATGGGTTTGAGTGCTTCAGCCAGCACATTTTTCTGGGCCTCGGCCTCGGCAAGGTCTTTGCCCAGCGTGGTAAAGTAAGTCTTGATCTTCGGCTCGGTTCCAGAGGGACGGACAATCACCGTTGCGCCGCCTTCCAGCGCATAGACCAGCACGTTGGCTGCGGGCAGGCCGGTTTCGGCGGTGTTCTCGTAGTCCGTGACCTTCACGACCTTGTAGCCGCCGATTTCCACAGGGGGCTTGGCCCGGAGAGATGCCATAATGCCCGCCATCTTGTCCATGCCGGAAAGGCCCGGGAACTCGAAGGAATCCACCTTGTTGAGGTACCGTCCGTACTTGGCGTAGATTTCTTCCAGCCGCTCCTTGATGGAGGAGCCGATGGAGCGGTAGTAGGCCGCCATTTCGCAGATCAGCATGGAGCCGACAATGGCGTCCTTGTCCCGGACGTAGGAACCGGCAAGGTAGCCGTAGGATTCCTCGAAGCCCAGAATGAACCGCTCCACCTCGCCGTCCGCTTCCAGCCGGGCGATCTGGTCGCCGATCCACTTGAAGCCGGTGAGGACGTTGCGCATTTCCACGCCGTAGTTGGCGGCGACGGCGTCGGCCAGAGGGGTGGACACCAGAGATTTGACGGCAACGGGATTTTTGGGCATGGTGCCCTTCTCGATGCGGCCCGCGCAGATGTAATCCAGCAGCAGAACGCCCACCTCGTTGCCGGAGACCAGCTCATAGGAGCCGTCGGGGCACTTAATCGCGATACCCACCCGATCGGCGTCGGGGTCGGTTGCCAGCATCAGGTCAGCGCCGGAGGACTTTGCCAGTTCCAGGCCAAGGCGCAGGGCCTCGAAAATTTCGGGGTTGGGATAGGGACAGGTGGGGAAATTGCCGTCGGGGTACTTCTGCTCGGGGACGATGGTGATGTCATCGATGCCGATGTCGTGCAGCACCCGGGTGACGGGCACCAGACCGGAGCCGTTCAGGGGGGAGTAAACCAGCTTGAGACCGGCGGTTTTGCACAGACCGGGCCGGACGGAGCAGGCCTTGATGGCGTCGTACAGCGCTTCCTTGCAGTCCTCGCCTACGTACTCAATCAGGCCCTGAGCCAGACCATCCTCAAAGGACATGATCTTCGCGCCGGTGAGGATATCGGTCTTCTGAATCTCGGCGTAGACCACTGCGGCGGCATCATCGGTCATCTGGCAGCCGTCGGGGCCGTAGGCCTTGTAGCCATTGTACTTGGCGGGGTTGTGGGAAGCGGTTATCATGATACCGGCGTTGGCCTTGTAGTAGCGGGTAGCGAAGGACAGGGCGGGGACGGGCATGAGAGCGTCGTAAATACGCACCTTGATGCCGTTGGCAGCCAGCACGCAGGCGGCGGTTCTGGCAAACACGTCGGAATTGATGCGGCTATCGTAGGAGATGGCAACCAGCTGGCTGCCGCCCTGGGTCTTGACCCAGTTGGCAAGGCCCTGGGTGGCCTGACGAACCACATAAATGTTCATGCGGTTGGAGCCTGCGCCCAGCACGCCCCGCAGTCCGGCGGTGCCGAACTTCAGCGCCACGGCGAACCGCTCCTTAATCTGCTCGTCCTGACCAGCAATGCTTTTCAGTTCCTCGGTCAGCGCGGGGTCCTCCAGATCGGCGGCGAGCCAGCGCTTGTAATCATCCATGTACATATTCAATCACCTTTTCCCTTGTTGTAAAAATGATATGCTTTTGCATATTTCAACTAAATACACTATAATCGATTTGGGATGATTTGTCAATGTTGTATTGCAACGAGGCTTCCCCTTTGGGGAAGGTGGCCCAGCGAATGCGAGGTCGGAAAGGGTGTTCCGCTTGACCGTTTGTCACCCTCTCAGTCAGCTTCGCTGACAGCTCCCCCAGAGGGGGAGCCAAGGCGCGAAAATCCCGGCAGCGGGTCACGCTGCCGGGGATTTTCATTAGGATGTAATTTTGTGTTTTGTCAGGATTCAGCGGGCGATACGCTTCTTGCCGAAGACGTAAGCCGCAGCCAGAGCGGTGCCGGTCAGGCCCATGACCATCATGGGAACAAAGATGGTATCACCGGTCTTGGGGTTGGAAGCGTCAGCGGTGGAGCTGGACTTAGCCTTGGCGTTGCCGATCATAACGTTGATGTACACAGTGCCGGTCTGGCGCATGGTGCCGACGTCGATGCTGTCGCGCTTGGCGGTGTCGTCTACGTAGTCGGCAACCCAGTTGCCCTCAGCAATGTACAGGCCATCGTAGCTGATGCCGTCGCTGTCCTTGGCGGTATAGTAGTTCTTGACCACGTTCTTGACCTCGCTCAGGGTGACAGTGCCATCCAGAGCGGCGCCCTTGGTGATCTCAACACGCTTGTCGGGGCTGCCGACCAGAGTGTCCTTGTAGATGTTCAGGTAAACGGGATAGGGGAACTTGTTGCTGCCGGTGCTGCCATTGGCACTGCTGGAGCCGGAGGAGCCGCCGGTGGTGGTGCCGCCGGAGGTGCCACCACTTGTGCCGGGAGTGCCGACACCGTTGGCATCATTCTCAGCCTTGTTGCTCAGAAGATCCTGATGGCCAATGATGGTCACAGACTCAACATTGCCGGGAACGCGGAAGTTGTTGCCAAGAGGGGTATCATCCTCGTCACGGGTATACATATAGATGTAGTTGCCGCTGTTGGCCTTCAGGCCATTGTTCTTGAAAACAGTGGGCAAATTCAGCACATCGTAGGTGTTCGCCTTGATGGTCTTCTCACCGTAAACAGTATCGCCGTCCACCATCAGGGTGACATCAATCTGCTTACGCACGCGGACGAAGGTGTAATAACCCGCCTGCAAGCCGTCACCCAAATCAGCGTTAGGATCATCAGCGGTTTCCTGAGCACCGATCTTCCCCTCCTCGCTGAAGCTGACATAGTAGGTGTACTTCTGGAACTCAGAGATGCCATTGGTGTCATACACACCCTGTCCCAGGAACTCAGTCTTCTTCAGCAGATCGGCAACCGTCAAGGAGCCATTCACGTTCTTGCCGGAGTAGGACTTGACGCTCTTGAACTGAGTCAAATCCTGATTGCCGGTGTACAGGTAGGCATAAATCTTCAGAGAAGCACCACCTTCGGCAACCTCGCCCTCGCCCTCGGAAACAACGGGATCATTGGACACAACAGCCGGCTCGTTGACACTCGCGGCATCAGGGGTCTCGTTGAAATCTTCCACCATGGGAGTCAAATCATCGCCAAAACCATCATCCGCCATAGCGAACGCGGGCACAGCGGAGACCAGCAGCATGATGACCAAAGCCATGCAAAGCAGCTTCTTCATTGTGTTTTTCATTTTTACTAACCTCCTAATGAAATTGGTTACAGTTTTAGAAATCTTTGCCGCCGGGTTCCCTTCTTCCGGCCTTCGCCGGGGGACAGGCGCTCCATTGGCATCTCTTTCATGCCCAAATGATACCATAAGTGGTTTCGCTTGTCAATAGGAAAATTACAAAAAATTACAAAACGATTTACATTTCTTAACAAACAATTCCCATAATTTGTGATTATTTGTCAGCTTTCTCCCATTTTCGACGCTTTTCCCTGTTTTTATCACAACTTTTGTTACCTTATTTTCAGGACGTTAGGAAATTCTTAAGAATTAAACGGTTACAATTGATGCCGTTTCGTGCCCCTTGCCTTCCCCCAAGGGCAATGTCATCAACTTAAGGCACCATAGGCAACACTTGTTGTCATTGCGAGCCAGCGCGCACGCTGGTGTGGTGACCGAAGGGAATGCCTGTGGTGCAATCCGTTCCCCTTTTCATAGTTCGATAACGTACCCGGTGCCAAGAAGAGTACGGATTGCCACGTCGCTGCGCTCCTCGCAATGACGGTGGCAGACGATACGCTAACGCTTAAGTTGATGCATTGCCCCCAAGGGGGAAGGTTAATCCTCAGCCCTTTCTATAACTCTCCACGCTTCACTCTCCACATTCTTCTTGCTATTTCCTGTCGGATGCGGTAGAATGTTGGCGTATGATTTTTTTAAGAGAGGCGACGCACATGGTCAATGCGGCATTCGACAACGAGAAATACTTACAGATGCAGTCTGAGCACATCCGGGAGCGGATTGCTCAGTTTGGCGGCAAGCTGTATCTGGAATTCGGCGGCAAATTGTACGACGACAACCACGCGTCCCGGGTGCTCCCCGGCTTCCAGCCGGACAGCAAGCTGCGGATGCTCCTGCAATTAAAGGATCAGGTGGAAATGGTCATTGCCATCAACGCCGACGATATCGAAAAGAACAAGGTTCGGGGGGATTTGGGCATCACCTACGACCGGGACGTGATTCGACTGATTGACGTGTTCCGGGGCTTCGGCCTGTATGTGTCCAGCGTGGTGCTGACCCGCTATCACGGGCAGTCCCTGGCAAAGGCCTTCCAATCCCGGCTGGAGGGGCTGGGCATCCGGGTGTACCACCACTACGAAATCGCCGGTTACCCCGCCGACACCGCCCACATTGTAAGCGAAGAGGGCTTCGGCAAAAACGACTACATCGAAACCAGCCGGTCACTGGTGGTGGTCACCGCCCCCGGCCCCGGCAGCGGCAAGCTGGCTACCTGCTTAAGCCAGCTCTACCATGAGCACATCCGGGGCAACACCGCGGGCTACGCGAAGTTTGAGACCTTCCCCATCTGGAACCTGCCTCTGAACCACCCGGTGAATCTGGCCTATGAGGCGGCAACGGCAGACCTGAACGACGTGAACATGATCGACCCCTTCCATCTGGAGGCCTACGGCATTACCACCGTCAACTACAACCGGGACGTGGAAGCCTTCCCCGTGCTGGTGGCGATTTTCGAGAAGATTCTGGGGTACTGCCCCTACAAGTCCCCCACGGATATGGGCGTCAACATGGCGGGCAACTGCATTGTGGACGATGAGGGCACCTGCGCCGCCTCCCGGCAGGAGATCATCCGCCGGTACTATGAGGCCCTGTGCGACCAGAAAAAGGGCAAAAATGTGGAGGACGCGGTGCGGAAGCTGGACCTGCTGATGAAAAAAGCCGGTGTCTCCCCTGCTGACCGCAAGGTGGTGGCTCCCGCTCTCCAGCGGGCCGAGGAGACCGGCTCCCCCGCCGCCGCCATGGAACTGCCGGACGGGCGTATCGTCACCGGCAAGACTTCCGATCTGCTGGGCGCTTCCTCTGCCCTGCTTCTGAACGCTCTGAAAGCCCTCGGCGGGATGCCCAAGGATCTGCACCTCATCTCCCCCGTGGCGCTGGA
Source organism: uncultured Clostridia bacterium (assembly GCA_945948535.1). Classification (GTDB taxonomy): domain Bacteria; phylum Bacillota; class Clostridia; order Oscillospirales; family Oscillospiraceae; genus Faecousia. The sequence continues at coordinate 36,946 of CAMFBN010000008.1, read as the reverse complement.
CCCCATTCAACATCTGAAGGTGGACCATCTGGGCAACCGCAATCCCCGGCTGCACACGGATGAAACCCTGATTGCCCTGTCCATCAGCGCCGCCACCAACCCCATGGCGGAATACGCCATGGAGCAGCTGGACAAGCTCCGGGGCTGCGAGGTGCACTCGTCCGTGATTCTGTCCTCCGTGGACGAAAGAACCTTTAAGCGGCTGGGCGTGAATCTGACCTGCGAACCGAGATACATGGGCTAAGCGGCGAGTCGCCGCAGACAATGCGTGCGCAGGCTGGTATGATATCGATACACCATTGGGTACCGCTCGGTATCGTTCTATGGTACTGTAGAGGCGTATATTGTGCTTTAGTTAGGCAACTGCGTAGGGCGGGTCATGACATAAGCCCTACGCACAGAATATAAGAATCCACCGGCTTTCCGCCGGTGGATTCTTCGTTATTACAGATTTTTCAGCACTTCCAGCAGGAATTTCCAGACCCGTTCGGTGGAAGCGATTTCCAGGCGCTCCCGGGTGGTGTGGATATCGTGCATCTGAGGGCCGATGGACACGCAGTCAAGGCCTGGCAGCTTCTGACTGAACAGGCCGCACTCCAGCCCCGCATGGATGGCTTCCACCTTCGGCTCCTGAGCGAACATTTCCCGGTAGACACGAACCATGGTGTCCCGCAGGTGCGATTCCTTCCGGTACTCCCATGCCGGGTACTCGCCGTCCTGAGAATAGGTTGCGTCCAGCATCTCCGCCAGAGCCTTCAGCTGAGAGAGCACCTCCTGCTTCTCCGAATTGACGCTGCTGCGCACGGAGAAGGTGGCGCTGAACCGGTCACCCAGCTTGGCAATGCCCAGATTCAGGCTGGTCTGCACAAGGCCCTCAATGTCCGCGCTCCACTTCTGCACGCCGTTGGGCGCGGAGCACAGGAGGCTGATCACCTTGGCGGTAGACTCGGTGGACAGGCTGTTGCCGCCCAGCGCGTCCACGTCAAAGGCCTGCACCGTGGCGTCCGGCTCGTCGTAATTCGTCCGAACCTCCTCCTGCAGGGCTGCCGCGATATCGTTGATGCGCTCCAAGTTGATGCCCATGGCAACCAGCGTCGCCTGACAAGACCGGGGAATGGCGTTGTCCTTGGCGCCGCCGGAAAGAGAGGTCAGACACAGGGGCATGAGCTTCTGAATCCGGCTCATAAATTCGCCCATAATTTTGTCGGCGTTGGCACGTTTCAGGTGGATATCCGCGCCGGAATGACCGCCCTGCAGGCCGTCCACCGTCAGCCGGATACAGGGGCCGTACACCGCCCGACGCTCCACCGGCAGGGAAATGCAGGCGGTACAGCCGCCGGCACAGGACACGGTAAACACGCCTTCTGCCTCGGAATCCAGATTAATGAGGGTACGGCCTTTGAGCTGGGACAGGTCAATGGCGGTAGCGCCCAAAAGACCAATCTCCTCCTCCGTGGTCATGACCACTTCCAGAGGCGGGTGAGGAGTGGTGTCGTCCGCCAGCAGCGCCAGAGCCATGGCGGCGGCAATGCCGTCGTCGCCGCCGAGGGTGGTGCCCTTGGCGTAGACGCAGGTATCGTCGTGGGTCACGTCCAGGCCCTCCGCCGCCATGTCAATGGGGCAGGACGCCTCTTTCTCACAGACCATGTCGATGTGGCCCTGCAAAATCACAGGAGGGCGGTCCTCCATGCCGCAGGTGCCGGGGGCAAAGAGGATGACATTGTTCATCTCATCCTGAAGATAGGTAAGGTTATGCGCTTTCGCAAATCCGACCAGATAGTCGGAGATCATCTTCGTATTTCGGGAGCCGTGGGGAATGGCGCAGATTTCTTCAAAATATCCAAACACTGCCGCAGGCTCCAGGCCAGCCAGCCTTTTTGCTTCCATAGCAATCGCTCCTTTACGTTCTTAATGACATCTCTGTTTGCGACGAATCTATTTTACCACAAAGCAAAAAATAAATCTACCCAAATGCGCTGTAGCTTCCCCGCCCCATTTTATGCGAACATACAGTAAGTTATTTTTCCAGCAGAAATTTTTTCAGCTTCTCCAGATCGTTGTTGAGAATCAGGCCGTCGTCCACCCCCAGCTTCTCCAGAAGGGCCATGGCAAGGTTGAAATTTCCTACCGCAGAGGGGTCATGGGCGTCCGTGTTGACAATGATGGGCACCCCCGCTTCCATGCACAGAGGCACCATGGCGGCGTAATTTTTCTCACAGCCGGGACGCATGGTGGGTTTGCGCAGAGAGCTGTTGTTTACCTCCAGCGCGGTTCCGGTGGCCTTGGCCCCGGCGACCAGCGCGGGATAATCCACGGGGTAGGTGTCGCAGTCCGGGTGGGAAATGAACCTGACTTTGGGGTTTTCCATACAGCGGATTACGTTGTCGGTGTTTTTCACCACCCCCGCATCCTCGTAGCACAGGCCGTGGATGCCCGCCACAGCGTAGTCAAGGCAGTTCAGGTGCCGCGCGTCCAAATCCACGGTGCCGTTGTTCAGAATGTTGACCTCGCTGCCGTAGAGCATCTCCACGCCGTAGAGCATTCTGGGGGCGTCCGTCAGATTCCGAAAATAAATCGGCTCCACCGTTCCGGGAATCCCGGGGCCATGCTCGGTAACACCGATGAGTTTCAGTCCCCGCTCCGCCGCAGCCGCCGCCAGTTCCCGGATGGTTCCGAAGGCGTGGCCGCTCATAATCGAGTGCATATGCAAGTCTGCAATCAAAGGTTTCATGTAGTTTCATCCTTTCTCATACTATTTCTTATTAAAAATCTTTGATCTTTAATAAGAAGACACCGCCTTACGGCGTTGTCGATTCTGTGATTTTTGGAAAGGAAAATCACAGAATCCCGTCTCATATGATTCTCTAATAAAAACTCCAATTCTTGCGAATTGAAGTTTTCTATTGAGAATCAGTATCAAAACGAAAAAGACCACGGATTACTTCCGTGGTCTTGTCGGCATCCAAATTACACCAGACTCAGGGACAGGGTCAGCAAAACCCAGGCCAGAGCGATCCACTTGGTAGCGGAAGCCAGGACGGCATCCAGATTGCCCTTCTTATTCTTGCTCAGATACGTCTCGGAAGCGCCGGTGAACGTGCTGGAAAGGCCAGCCTCCTTACCGGACTGCATCAGGACGACAACGATCAGCGCCAAAGAGCACAGGGCCTCCAGAATGATCAGAACAGTCTTCAGAATCTCCATTTTCAGTAACCTCCTTCCGCCTGTATTCGCGGAAAAGCGAACGGTATTCGGTGAAAAGCACCGTAAACCTCACAATAGCCCGTATAGTATAGCATATGACTATGCAAATTTCAAGGGCTGAATCTCACTTTTTTGCTTATTTCTGCACCCAATTGCCGGTGGCAAGGCAGTTCAGGTAGCTTTCGATGAAGGGGTCCAGCGCGCCGTCCATGACCGCGTTCACGTTGGAGGTCTCGCAGCCGGTGCGGGTGTCCTTTACCAGCGTGTAGGGCATGAACACGTAATTGCGGATCTGGCTGCCCCACTCGATCTTCTGCTGCACGCCCTTGATGTCGGAAATCTTGTCCAGATGCTCCCGTTCCTTGATCTCCACCAGCTTGGAGCGCAGCATTTTCAGACAGGTCTCCTTGTTCTGGAACTGGCTCCGCTCGGTCTGGCAGGACACCACGATGCCCGTGGCCTTGTGAATCAGGCGGACGGCGGAGGAGGTCTTGTTGATGTGCTGGCCGCCGGCGCCGGAGGAACGGTAGACCTGCATCTCGTAGTCCTCGGGGCGGATGTCCACATCCTGAGAATCATCCTCGATTTCCGGAATGACCTCGATGGCGGAGAAGGAGGTCTGACGGCGGGCGTTGGCATCAAAGGGAGACACCCGAACCAGCCGGTGGACGCCGTTCTCGCCCTTCAGGAAGCCGTAGGCATTCTCGCCCTCGATGAGGATGTCGGCAGACTTGATGCCCGCTTCGTCGCCCTCCTGATAGTCCAGAATCTTATAGGTAAAGCCGTGGCGTTCCGCCCAGCGGGTGTACATCCGGTAGAGCATCTGGGCCCAATCCTGGGCCTCGGTGCCGCCTGCGCCGGCGTGAAAGCTCATAAGGGCGTTGTTCTTGTCGTAATGGCCGGTGAGCAGGGTTTCCAGACGGCAGGTCTCCATCTCCTCCGCCAGGGTTTCATACCCTTCCTTCAGCTCCTCCAGCATGGAGTCATCGTCCTCTTCCTCCGCCATTTCGCAGATGGTCATGAGGTCGTCCCAGGTGGAGAGCATTTTTTCGTACCGTTCAATTTTATTTTCCGTCTGCCGGGTCTTGACCACGATCTTCTGGCTCTTTTCCGGGTCGTCCCAGAAGCCGGGGGCCTCCTGCATGGCGTGGAGCCGCTCCAGCTCACTGCGCAGGCCCTCCACATTCAGAGAATCCGCCAAGCCCTCCAGCGCCGGGCGGCAGTCGTTCAATTTCTGCTTATACGCGTCAAATTCAATATTCATAGCCATACTCTCTCATTTCGTCAAATTGCCGATTCCCAGTATACCAAAAAGTTCCGAAATTGCAAGCTTTTTTTGCCATCAGTCAAAATAATCCGATAAATCAATCTGCTTGCAGGTACGTTTGCAGAGCGTCAGCAGCCGGGGCACAGGGATCAGCCAAAGCTTTGCCAGCCCCCACCACAAATATACCGGTGGGCGGGTTCTCCCCTTTTCCCGCAGATAGGAATGCAGGCTGTCCTTTAGAGCTTGCAGGGTTCTCTCCGTGCTGCCCTCGTTGCCGGACAAGTACCAGATTACGTCCAGATAGTTTTCATCAAAGGGCTCCCGAAGCTGCGGCAGGGTGTCCAAAATTTTCCGACGGCGCTTCGCCGCGCTGTCCAGACAGTCCAGCACCAGCCGCTCCGCCGATTCCGGAGAGCTCATGACGCTGGAAGCCCGCTTTCGGTAGTTGTAGACAATACGGTCGGCGCGCACCACCTTCCGGGGCTGCAAAAAGCCCTGATAGGTAAAATATTCGTCGTCAATCTTGTGCCCTTCCTCAAAGAACACACCGTCAAAAAGCGCCCGCCGGTACAGCTTGTTCCACAGCAGCGCACAGGAAAAATCCTTGGGAAACCGGAGAAGGTAGTCATAGCCCTCCAAGATTTCCTCCGAAATCCGCTGTTCCTCGGCCCGGTTTCGGTAAACCTCCCGGAAGGAGCCTTGCGCCGCGTCCGCGCCATTTTCCAATAAAGCCTTCATCAGAAAGCCGTAGGCGCCCGGTTCCAGATAGTCGTCGCTGTCCGCGAAGGCCAGATATTCCCCGGTGGCAAGCCGCAGACCGGCGTTTTTCGCGGCTGCCGCGCCGCCGTTTTTCTGGTGGATCACCCGCACCCGGCTGTCCAGTGCCGCATAACGGTCACAGAGTTCACCGGACGTGTCCGTGGAACCGTCATCGATGAGAATGATCTCCAAATCCCCGTAGTCCTGAGACAAAATGCTGTCCACGCACTGAGGAAGGTAGCCCGCCACATTATAAACAGGCACAATCACAGAAATGGTCTGATTCACGTCGCGTCCCCCTCCCGGTGGATTTTGGACAGCAGCCACCAAAACGGCTTGCAGGGATAGGCGGCCTCATAGGCCCAAAGAGTCTTCCAGCCGGGCCGGAAGGTTCCGCACGCTCTCGTCAGCTTCAGGGCTGTGCGAAGCTTCTGCCGCAGTTCCTTGGCAAACACCACCGACGCCTGCTCCAGCTGCTCGTAGCTGCTGAACAGGTACTGCTCCGCCGCCTTTTTCAGCAGCCGATCATCCTTGCGGCTCCGGGCAAAGGCAATCTGCTGCTCAAAGGCCTCCAGCGTGTGCATCCGCTTTGGACTCCACGGGGCCTTCATGATGCCGCCCGGATTCTGATAGTAGGCGTACAGCACCATGGGCGTCACACCGACAGTTCCCGCCTGATAGACTGCCTGATAGGTGGTAAATTCGTCCTCGTGGAGTTTTCCCACCGGGTAGCGCAGATTCTTAAACAGGGACTTGTGATAGAGCTTATTCCAGGCCACCGCTGTCTGTCCGTTCTGGTAATCGCCGCAGTAGAAATCGGCGCTGGCAATGCGCATGGCAGTATTATAGGGCTGCTCCGGGAAGTCCTCGCCGGAGGTGCGAAAAAAATCGCAGGCGCTGATTTTACAGAGGGTCTGCTCGGCCGTCTCGTAGAGCACCTTCAAGAAATCCGGGTGTACCCAGTCGTCGCTGTCCACGAAGGCCAGCCAGCGGCTGTCGCTGCTGGCAAAGGCCCAGTCGATGCCGGAATTCCGGGCGGCGGACAGGCCGCCGTTTTCCTGATGAATCACATGGATACGGCTGTCCCGTTCCGCGTAGGCGTCGCACAGGGCGCCGCAGCTGTCAGGGCTGCCGTCGTCCACCAGAATCAGGTCAAAGTCGGGATAGCTCTGGCGCAGAATGCTGTCCACGCAGCGGCTCAGGAATTCCTCGACCTTATAGACCGGTACGATCACACTGATGTTTGCCATGTTACTTCCCTTTCAGAATCGACTTGACCTTCTCGTAGCCCTTTTCGCCCAGCAGACGGGTGCCGATGGCTACCCGTCGTTCACTTCGTCTTTCTTCTGCCATACGTTTGGCCTCGGCTTCCAGAAACTGCCGTTCCTCCTCTGTCTGCCAGGAGCCTGAAAACCAGTGAATCGCAGCGGTTTTCCTGGTTTTTTTCAGCACCTTGGTGTCAAAATCCACCGGGCAGAAAACCTCCCGGGGATAGATGGTCAGTCCCGCCACCGTTTGCAGCCGGTCATTGCAGACAAGGCCCTTTTGCAGGCATAAATCTGTCAAAACCTGCACGTTGGTGGTGGTATCCGGCGTGCCGTCCGGCAGCAGAAAGCTGGCGTGGTCATAGTGCTGAAGGAATTCCCGGAACAGAGGAAAATCCTTCTCACAGGCAAGCAGTCCCGTCTGCACCCGGTCCGGGTGCTCAAAGCCCGCAAAGGCCTGATGCTTTAAAAACGGGTCGAGGGGCTTCACCAGCTCCACGTCCGTATCCATGTAGACGCCGCCCTGCTGTGTCAGGGCGCAAAGCCGCACATAGTCCGTGACAAAGGCCCAGCGTCCGGCTGCCATGGCCTGCTGAACGTAGTCCGGCGCGGCGGACAGGTCAAAATTCTCTTCATTCCACTCCACGATTTTCCAATCGGGGCAGTATTTTTTCCAGCTTTTCAAGCATTTTTCCGCCAGCTTCGGCTTAGGCTTGCCGCCGAACCAGCAGTAATGAATCACTTTTGGGATTGCCATGTGTGTCCCTCCCGGTCATTTCCAGAGCTTTCGCACCTTCTCCGCCACGGACCAGAAGCGGCCCATGGCGTTTGGGTGGGCTGCTTCCAGCAGGCTCAGCCGTTCCCGCCGGGTCAGCTTCAGATTCTCCCGCCGCAGAAACCTCTGAACATCCGCCAGAATTCCGTTGGCCCGCTCCGGACGTTTCAGCTCATTGCGCACGCCGTAGCAGGCAGAGGCCGCCGCCTCCACATACCGCTCCACAAACCGCTGGGCAAGGGTGTGGAAGCCCACCGACTGAAAATAGCTGATCATGCTTTCCAGTGCCCAGAGATAATCCAGCCTTTTCAGGCTGAACTGGCTCTTTGTGGTACTTTCCGGGTTCGTCCGGTAAAAATACAGCTGTGTTGGAAGCATCGCCAGCGTCTTAGCCGGAAGAAGCCACCGGGTCACCGCCTCGTTGTCCTCGTAGACCCGGCCCGTATGGAAGGGATACCCCTCCACATACTCCCGGCGGATCAGCTTTGCGCAGGCCACCCAGCCGGGATAGGCCTCCCGGTCGTGAAGCTCCGTCAGGGTTTTTTCGTCCATGGTCAGAAGCGTATAGGAAAATTCCACCGGCTGTTCATAATCCTCGGGAGGTTCCGGGGCTTCCAGCATTTGGCACATACTGATGCCCGCGCCGCTTTCCACCGCCGCCCGGTGCAGCTGCTCCAGCATCTGGGGATGGATGGTGTCGTCGCTGTCCACATAGCACAGCCACTTTCCCTGGGTCATGGGCAGGGCATGATTTCTCGCCGCCGCCTGACCCTGATTTTTCTGGTGAATCACCCGCACCCGGTCATCCCGCTGGGCGTATTCATCGCAGATGGCGCCGCTCTGGTCCGGGCTGCCATCCTCAATCAGCACCAGCTCAAAATCCGAATACGTCTGGTTCAGAATGCTGTCAACACAATCATTCAAGTATTTTTCCGCCCGGTACACCGGGACAATAATGCTGATTTCCGGCACAGAAACCCCGCCTTTCTCCTATTTTCCACTGCATTCCATCCAGAAACGGCCCAGCTTTGCCGCAATGGGGCTGCAGGCGGAAAGCATCTCATAATCCACCCAGAATTCAATATAGCCCAAACGCCACGCCCGCCAGATCAGGCGCCGCAGATGGCTGCGAATCTGACGCTCATATTTTTCCAGCCCCTCCAGCGCCGAACGCACCTCAAGCAGCTGGGCGTAGACATTCTCCAGATACTCCCGAAACCGGAAGGCGCACATATCCGCATCCGCCCGCCGGGTGAAAAAATCGATCTGCTGCTCATAGGCCTGCCAGACCTCCATCCGTCTGGGATTCCAGGGTTTCTTCGTCAGACCCTCAGGATTCCAGTAATAGGCGTACAGCCGTGCCGGCACCACCGGCAGGTACTCCTGCGCAAAGAGGATCCGATACGTCACATACTCATCGTCAAAGTAGGTTCCTACCGGATAGCGGATGGATGCAAAGCAGCTTCTGGCATACAGCTTGCCCCAGGGCACCGTCCCCAGAATTTGCTGCTGAAGGTAGAAGTCTGCCGGTTTCCAGCGCTCCGGTGCCGTTAATCCCGCAGATGGATCCAATTCCCCACCCGACAGCTCCTGATAGCCGCAAATGCTGAGCTGTGCACCACCGGACACCGCCGCATCCAGAAGGCATTCCAGCATCTTCGGATGGGCCCAGTCATCACTGTCCACAAAGGTGATCCACCGGCTGTCAGAATGGGCATACACCCAGTCCAGTCCCGCGTTTCGTGCCGCACCCACACCGCTGTTTTTCTGATGCAGGACAGTGATCCGGCTGTCCCGCCCCGCGAATTTATCGCAGAGGCCCCCGCTGCCGTCGGTACTGCCGTCGTCCACAAGAATCAACTCAAAGTCCTGAAAGGTCTGGGCCAGAATGCTGTCTACACATCTGGGAAGCAGTTTTTCTGTATTGTAAATTGGGACGATGACACTGATAACCGCCATACTTTCTCCTCCGCCGCAGGTCAGCTCTCCGCAAGCTCCGTAAACAGATCCTCAATTTCCCGAACCATTCTGGTTCCGTCAAAAAAGGCGCTTCGGCTCTGTGCGCCCTGCTTCATCTGCTGATAAAGCTTTTCATCCGTCAGCATCCGCGCGATGGCATCTTCCAGTGCCGCGTTGCTGTTTTCCGTAATCAGGCCGCAGGTTTCACCGCCGAATACCTCGCCCACCGAGTCAATGGGCGTTACCATGGGCACGCCCAGGCACAGCGCCTCCATGGCAATCACCGGCAGACCCTCCGTATAGGAGCTGCTGACCAGAAAACGGCTGTGCTTCATATACGGATAGGGGTTCGGCTGGTAGCCCGCCATGACAACCGTATCCTCCAGCCCCATGGCCCGGATCAGCCGCCGCAGGAAATCCCCATCCGGGCCGTCGCCGACAATCACCAGTCTGTGAGCAATTCCCCGATCCAGCAGGCGCTTGTGTATCACAATCAGCCGTTCAAAGGCCTTTTCCGCAGAAAGCCGCCCCACCGCGCAGATATAGGGCAGGTCGGAATCCGGCAGGTCCGCTTCCTCATTCGCCAGGCGGCGGACATTCTCGCTGTTCATTGGGTTATAATGCAGCTCAACCCCCTGGGTCAGGCCGCTGATCTGCCGGAACGCGTTCCACGCGGACCGGGAAACACAGACAATCCGGTCAAACCGGCTGAGCAGTTCCCGGTGATTTTCCGCTTCATTCCGGTAGTCGGGGTTGGTGCCGGGATCGCCGTGAATGTACTTTACGGTTTTCGCGTTCTTCGCAAACACCAGCTCTTCATGATACCAGACATTGTAGGATACCACAATATCCGCCCAATGGGGCAGGCATACCTCCAAAAGCCCCCCGCCGCCGCCTTGGTAAGCCTTCCGGATTCGGAGCTTTTTGGAAAGATTGCCCAGCTTTTTGATGGGATTCCAGGTGGGCTGGCGGCAGGAATAGTCGTAAACGAGCGCAATACCGGCGTCCCGGAATTTCTGCTCCCACTCGCCGCCCGGATTCTGTACAAATACCTTTGCCTCAAAGCGTTTCTTATCCAAAAGGCCAATCAGATCGAACAGAGCCTGCTCTGCCCCGCCGCAGACCAGCTTATGTTGGACAAACAAAATGTGAATCCGCTCCATGGCTCAGCCCTCCCTGCCCCAGTGCCGGACAGTTGCCGCCGGAAACCGGATATGGCCCCAGTTTGCCTGATTCCACACAATGTCCTCCGGCTCCTGAACCTCGAAGTAAAAGGCGGGCAGCAGCAGCTCCTGATCGAAGCTGTTGCCGCAGTCGTCCTTCTCAAACAGAACCATGTCCAGCCGGTAGCGGCCGCCCGTCAGGCTGATGGGATCCAGCTCCACCACATAATCCTGATCCGCATTTTCCTCACAGCGGCCTAAGAGCACGTCCGGCATGGTACCCACCGGGGTCTCGTCCCGGGTTCGCAGCTCCAGCCGCAGATGCAGGTCGTCAAAGGCCTTCTTCGTATGCACCCGGATCTTCATGCGAATTTTCTCCCCAGAACGGTACAGGGAACTGTCCTTATCCAGAAGTTCCACACGGGTGATCTGGGCGTTGCCGGGGGTGTAGGGGGAACGGGAAGACGTTTCCGTCAGGTCAAATTCCGTCTGATTCTCCGACCACTGCTCGTGGGTGTTGCTCAGGTACAGCTCGATGGCCTGCTCCACGTCGCCCACGAAAATGATTCTGCCCTTGTCCATGACCACGCAGCGGTCACACAGGCGGCGAATGGTGCTCATGTTGTGGGAGACATAGAGAACGGTTCTGCCCTCCTGCTTGGCAACGTCGCGCATTTTGTCGATGCACTTGCGCTGGAAGGCCACGTCGCCCACCGCCAGCACCTCGTCCATAATCATGATTTCGCTGTCCAGGTGCGCCGCCACGGAGAAGGCCAGCTTCACAAACATACCGCTGGAATACCGCTTGACCGGCGTATCGATAAACTCCCGAACCTCGGAAAACTCGATGATATTTTCCATTTTTTCGTCGATTTCCGCCTTGGTCATGCCTAAGATCGCGCCGTTCATATAGACGTTTTCCCGACCCGTCATTTCGCCGTTGAAGCCGGTGCCCACCTCCAGCATGGAGGCCACCCGCCCGTAGAGGTCAATTTCACCTTCCGTGGGGGCGGTGACCCGGCACAGCAGCTTCAGCATGGTGCTCTTGCCCGCGCCGTTGCTGCCGATAATGCCCAGGGCCTCGCCCTTATACACCGTCAGGTCAATGCCGTTGAGGGCCATAAAGGTCTTACCCACCAGTCGCTGGTCGGTGCCGATGAGGGTGTTGGGGTCTTCCCTGCCCCGAAGCCTTGCCCACCAGCTTTGCAGATCCGCCGTCAGGGTGCCGCCGCCGATCTGGCCCAGCCGATAGCGCTTTTTTACGCCTTGCAGGCGCAGAGCAACTTCTTTTGTTTCCACTCCACACGCCTCCTTATACCGTATCCATAAAGGTCCGCTCGACCTTGTTAAAAATCATAATACCCAACAGCGCCACCACAATGGTAACCGCCCAGGACAAGCCGTAAAAGCCCCAGTGCAGGCTGCCCTGCCCCAGAATGGCGTAGCGCATCAGCTCCACGGAGCTGGTCACGGGATTTAAGAGCAGTCCCGTGCGCACCCAGCCGTCAGCGGCAGTGGACAGGGGGTAGACAATGGGCGTCAGGTACATCCACATCTGTACGCCGAACTCCACCAGCACCGTCAAATCCCGGTACTTGGTGGTCATACTGGAAATGATAATACCGCAGCCCATACCCAGAATGCCCAGATGCACCAGCTCCACCGGAATCATCAGCCATGCCGCCCAATGGGGATGCACGGCACCCTGAACCAGAAAATAGGCAAGGAACAGGCACACCATAATCATCTGAATGAAAAAGCGGATGATTGTGGAAATAACATTGGATATGGGGGTCACCAGTCTTGGGAAATAGACCTTGCCAAAGACACCCGCATTTTCCGTAAAGGTACTGGCGTTGGTGGTCAGACAGTTGGAAAAGAAGGCCCAGATGGCGTTGCTGCACAGGTAGAACAGGTACGTGGGCACGCCGTCGGTGCCGATGCCGGCAATTTCACCGAAGACAAAGGCCTGCACCAGACTGCTGAGCAAAGGCGTCAGAAACAGCCACGCCGGGCCAAGAATGGTCTGCTTGTAGGAGACAACGAAATTGCGTTTGGTGAACAGGTAGATGAGGTCCCGGTAGTTCCAGACCTCTTTCAAATTCAGCTCCAGCCACTTATGTTTGGCGGAAATATGGGTGTGATAGTCTGCCATAGCTTACCTCTTCCTCTTTCGTAATTGTACAAGGCTGTGCATCCAGCGCACCGGGGGCACCAAAACGCGGGGCATTCCGATGTAATCCGCAATCTGGGCGTCTGAAAGCCTGCCCGCCGCTTCCGTGGCATAGCCGTACCACATGGTCAGCTTCTTGCGCAGAGGGTCATGGAGAAATTCTGCTTTCTCCCGGAAAAAGATGCCGGTGCCCTGAAGATTGTTCCAGAACAGGTCGTCCCCTGCCTGAGTCAGGCCGTCTTCCCTGTATTCGTAGATGGTCAGAATCTCGTTAAAGAAGCGAATTTTCCAGCCGTCAGCAGCCATGCGGTTCCAAGCCACGGCCTCCGTCATAAACCGCTCGCCCTCGCAGACGGGGTAAGGGTACTGCCGGTGCACCTCCGTATAGAACAGCAGCGCCCGCTCTCCCTTCACCACGCCGTAGCGGTCCAGCGCGGTGCCGTCATAATAGGGTTCCGGCAGGGGCGCGTTGGGCGTCTTCCCCGGAGCGGTGCCCAGATTGCCGGAAACGGCGCAGAATTTCTCGTTTTTGGGCAGCGCCGCCTCCCAGCGGTTCGCCTGTTCCAGCGCGTCGGGAAGCAGGTAATCGTCGGAATCCACGGTAAAAAACAGCTCTCCCGCAGCCAAATCCAGACCGTGATTGATGGCACGGCATTTGCCGCCGTTTTCCTGCCAGACGTAACGGATGGGAAAAGGATTTTCCTCCGCCTGCCATTTGTTAACCCGTTCCTCTGTCCCGTCGGTGGAGCCGTCGTCCACAATGAGCCACTCGAAGTCATGGAAGGTTTGCCGCTGTAATGAACGGTACAGCGCTTCCAGCGTGTAGGCCCGGTTATAGGTCGGGGTGAATACCGTGATTTTATATGCAAATTCCATTGGACACCTCAGCTCAGCAGGTGAATGTCAATTAAAAAGTTCAGAATTTTTCCGGTAAGTTCCAGATTCCTCTGGGCGAGGGTCAGAAGCAGCTTCCGCTTGGTGGAAACCCCTTCGGGGATTTCCAAGGGCGTGATCTGGTCAAGAACCGTTTTCAATTTTTTACGGGCCGCTTCCATTTCCTCGCCGGATAAGCTTCGTAAGCAGCCCTGCATGGCCCCCAGACAGGTCAGCAGCAAGTCGGCTTTCGCTTCCCCGACAAGGCCCGGAAACCGCTCCTCAAAGCAGGCAAGCCGCTGTAATTTGGCGTCCAGCCCCTGCAAACGCCGCAGAGAATAGGGCTTGTGCATGGCGCTGCCCGGCTGCTGCCGGTAGGCGTACATACAGGCCGAGGAATGGGCCAGCTTCTTTGCGTTGCCAAGAACCTGATAGGTAAAGAACTCATCGTCAATGAGGTTGCCCTCCGGGAAGCGGATATCACCGACACAGGAGCGGCGGTAGAGCTTGTTGGGGGGCGTCTGGCAGAACATCTCGTCCTGAATGTGCAGGCGCAGAGCATCCTCCGTGTCGCACACCAGAATTTCCGCCTCGGTTCCGTCGTCCATCGGCAGGTCGTCGTTTTCCGTGATGCCAATTACACACTCCGCTATATCTACCCCGTCCTTCATCAGGCCGTACAGATGAGCGTACATATTGGGATGCAGGTAGTCATCGCTGTCCACGAAGGCAATCAGCTCCCCCGTGGCGGCGTCCAGCGCCGTATTCCGGGCCGCGCCGGCTCCGGCGTTCTGCTTATGAAACACCCGGATGCGGCTGTCTGCTTCCGCCCAGCGGTCACAGATGCCGCCGCTGCCGTCCGGGGAGCCGTCATCCACCAGCAGAATTTCCAGATTGGGATAGGTCTGCTCCGCGATGCTCCGGATGCAGTGGTCAAGGTATTTTTCCACCCGGTACACCGGAACAACCACGCTGATCAGCGGTAAATCGGTCATTTTCTCTCCTTCTAATGCTGCTCCTCCCGCTGGAACAGAGCCACAAAGGCGCCGTAGGCCAGATGGAAGCTCCAGGGGGCATAGCAGATCATATTGGCAAGCACTTTATTTCTCACGCTCAGCAGGTAGAAGGATTCCCGCTCCTTCAGGAGCATTTCCCGCACCCGCTGGCGGTAGGTTCCATATTGATTTCGCCGGGGATTCACATCCACCTGGGCGTAGGCAAACAGGAGATTGCGAAGCAATGCCTGATGCACGTCGCCCTTCATTTCCGGGGCGGCCCGTTCCAAAAGCAGGCGGCGCACACGGATGGGGTCAAAGATATGGGCTTCGGTGATGCCCTTGCAGGAGGCGGAATTCTGGCGCAGAATGTAGTGATAGGGGCAGTTTCCCTCAAAAACCGCCGATTCTGCCCGGTCAAAAAGGTAATAATTCATGAGAAGGTCTTCATTGTTGCGGATGGTGGGGTCCATCCAGTCTTCAAGGCCTTCAAACAGCCGCCGCCGGTACAGCTTGGTGCACAGGCTCATGCTCACGTCCCGGTTGTCCAGCAGCTCCCAAAGGCCGGTTCGGTGATCCTGCCGGTGGATTTTGCCGGATTGGTGGACGTATTCAATCCGCCCGTCGGAGTAATGTACCTGATGGCCGCAGTGGGAAATGTCCACGCCGGTGCTCAGGGCGTTCTCCAAGAGCCTTGCGTACATCTGAGGCTCCACATAATCGTCGCCGTCCATGAAGGCAATCCAGTCGCCAGCGGATTCTTGGACACCCCGGAGACGGGCGGAGGTGACGCCGCCGTTTTCCTTGAAAACCGTGCGGATTTTATCGCTTTTTTCGGCGTATTCACGCATGACCAGCGCCGTATTGTCCGTGGAGCCGTCGTCTACCACAACAATTTCCAACTGGGGATAGGTCTGGGCAAGCAGGCTGTCAAGACTTCTGCTTAGGTAAGGGCCGATGTTATAGGCCGGTACAATCACCGAAATGGTGTCCATGGTTTCACCTCATTTGCCGTAAAAGGAAAGATAGTCCCGGGCCATGTGTTCCGCGGAAAAGGTCTGGCTTTCCCGTAGGGCTGTTTCGCCCAGACGCTGTCGCAACGCGCCATCCTCCACCAGACGGGTAAACCCGGCGCAGATGGATTGTGGCTCCGGCTCCACCAGAATGCCGCTTTCCCCGTCGTGAATCATGTCCGGGATGCCGCCCACACGGGAGGCGACGATGGGCAGACCCGTGCCCATGGCTTCGATGATGGTCATAGGATTTCCTTCATAGATGGACGGCAGCGTAAATATGTCCGCATTGTGTAGATAGGGGTACACATTGGACTGCATTCCGCAGAACTCCACAGCATCCGAAACGCCCTTTTCCTTCGCCAGCGCTTCCATGTCGGCCCGCAAATCGCCGTCCCCTACCAGCCGCAGGCGGCATTCCGGATGGGTTTCCCGCAGAAGCCGAAAGGCTTCCAGCAGCCCGGCGTGGTTCTTGGGCACATCGAACCGGCCTACGTGGAGGATGGTCATGGTTTCCCCGGTTTCATAGGTTGTCTTGGGGATGCACCGGGACAGGTCGATGCCGTTGTAAATCACGGGAATGCGCGCCAGAGGCAGGCCGTAAAATTCCGCAACGGAAGCCTGCACCTCCGGGGTCAGGGCCACGGGGGTTGACCAGCCACGGCGGAAGTAGGTGCCGTTGATGATTTTCTGAATCCGGCCCTCCGCCTCCCGGTCGGCCAGACTGTGCACCGTATGGACGCATTTCTTCACGCCCGCCAGCTTCGCCGCAAGCACCGCGTACTTGATGACGTCCAGATGGGTGTGCACCACATCCGGGCGTTCCTGCCCCATGAGCTTTGCCAGTTTCGGCACCATCGACAAATCCAGGCCCAGCTTTTTGTCGAGATATACAATTCGGATTCCCGCTTCCTCCATGCGCTGGGCGATGGGGGTACGCTCATTGTATAGGCTGACCACGAACACATCCTGCCCCGCGTTTTTCAGAGCGTAGGTCAGATTTTCGCACATGATCTCCGCGCCGCCGAAGCAGAAGTAGGGAATGACCTGCATGATTTTCATAGTGTTTCCTCAGCTGTAGCAGTCAGCAATCGCCTGCTTATAGGCATCCGCGTCATTAATCGATTCAAACTTCCGCTTCGCGTTATCCGCCAGATACTTGCGGTGCTCTGGATCAGCGAAAATTTTCAGCAAATCCCGGGCCATCTGTTCATCGTCCTCGGTCAGATAGCCGCTGACGCCGTCCTCCAGCAAATCCTTCATGCCGTCGGAGGGAGTGCTGACCACGGGCGTGCCCAGCGCCATGGCCTCCAGCGCGCACATGGGGGTGCCCTCCCAGCGGGAGGTGAGAATCATGGCCTTGCTGTCCGCCACCATTTTGATGGGATTGCTCTGGAAGCCCAGGAAATGGACATTTTTCTGAATATTCAGGCTTTCGCACAGGGTCTGGGCTTCCTCCAGCAATTCTCCCGTGCCCACGATGGCCACCTTTAAATCGGGCTTGTCCTGCCTTAACCGGGCACACAGCCGCATCAGCCGCTGAGGGTCCTTCTGGTAGGTCAACCGCCCCACATAGATCATATCATAGTCGTAGGTATGGGAATCCTGTGCTTTTTTGTCATAAATCTGCTGGGTATCGATGATATTATACAAAACGCTGCTCTTTTTCGCGAACAGCTTATGGAAGGCATAGCCGTCAAAGGAGCTTTGGGACACCCAAAGAATGTGCTTTGCCTTGAACCCCGCCAGCAGATAGCCCACGGTTTTGGCAGACAATCCCCGGGCATCGTAGGCATTGTTGTGGATGTGAGAAACCATAGGGATTTTCCCGCAGCACAGGGCGCTGAAAAAACCGGCCCGCATATCGTGGGCGTGAATCAGATCCGGCTTCTGCTCCCGAATGACCCGGCGCAGCTCAGATACGCTCATATTCTTCATGGGCAGATAGGTGACGTCCTGCTCAGCAAGCATCTGCCGCACAATATCGCTGTCCGGGCTGCAATAGACCATCTCAATCTCGCCCCGGAAGGAGTTGATAATCTGGCAGACCACCTTCTCCGCGCCGGAGTAGATGCGGGAATTGAGCACGTGCATGACCTTCATTGATTGCCCTCCTGTTTTGACAACTCCCCGGCGGCTTCCCGCATATTCAGGCTGCGCATTCCGTAGATTTCCTTCAGTTCCTCATAGTAGGAAAAGATTTCGTCCAGCTGCTTCAGGTGCTCCTCCGTGCGCACGCCCACGTTGTGGGGGTGCCACCACAGGTGGAAGGTCAGGCTGTTTTTCGCCGCATGGAGCATCTGCCGCTTGATGCGGCGGATTTTCAGGCGCTCCAAAGGAAGATGGGGCCTGATGGGCCGGAACATCCGGGAGCCGGTGAGGTTCCAGATGCCGTTTTCACATTTGGGCGTATAGCCCCCCTGCCCCGTCAGCGGCAGGTACATGTCCAGCGTCCGCAGAACCTTGAAAAGAAGGCCGCTTTTGACCTTGTTGTAAATCCAGTCGTTTTCCTCGTCCCGGTAGGCGGTAAAGCCCGCCTGACGCAAAATGTCGGTGTATTCCGGCTCGCACTGGTTTCTGGGCAGAATCACCGAGGTCAGGTGATAGCCGTGGTCGCCCGCGATGGCCTTCGCCGCCGCCAAATCCTCAGCGAACTGCTCCGGGGTCTGCCCCGCCTCCCGGCAGTAATAGTGGCTGAAGGTGTGGCTGCCGATCTCCTGCCCCGGTGCGGCGGCAATCGTTTGCAGCAGCGAGGGAGCGTAAAAGCAGGGCGCTTCCTGCTCGTTTCTTCCGATTTTCTCAAATTCCCGGTAAGCATTCAGCTTTTCGTTGGCGTAACCCGGCTTGTTTTCCGGGAAATAGCGGCGCAGTTCGTCATAGTTCTCCGCAAAGAGGAACCCCACAGCCGCCCATGTGGCGTGGATGCCGTGCTTCCGGAACAGCTCCAGCAGCTGCGGGATGGCCTTTCTGCCGCCCAAAACGTTGTCCTGATATTTTTCCAGAGGGCACACATCCAGCATTCCCCAGAACAGCTCAAAATCCAGTGAAACAATCAGCGTTCCCGGCATATTATCGGCCCCCTTCCCCAAAATAGATTTCCTTCATCCGTTCGTGGATGGTTTTTTCATCAAACAGCAGCGACCGCTCCGCCGCTACCTGCCCCAGCGCCTTCCGCTTCTCCGGGTCGGCATACACCTTGGACAGCATTTGCGCCAGCGCTTCCGGCGAATTCCGGCAGAACAGGCCTGACACGCCGTCCTCAATCAGGTCGGTATTTCCCCGAATTTTTGTGCAGACAATGGGCATGGCACTGCTCATGGCCTCCATCAGAGCCACGGACAGGCCCTCCCGGAAGGTCATGAACACGAACAGGTCACAGCAGCGGTACAACTCCGGCGCGTCCGTGCGGTAGCCGAGAAAGTGCACGTGGTCGGAAATCCCCAGTTCGGCAGCGCTCTTCTCCAGAGACTGCCATAGTTCCCCCCGGCCCACGATCAGGTAGTGCATCCGGGGAAATTCCTCCCGATCTTTCAGGGCGGCAAGGGCTTTGAGTACGGTAATATGGTTTTTATTGGGCGTCATTTCCGCCACCGTGAGCATCAGGAAGTCCTCGTCAGAAAAGCCCAGCAACGCCCGCTTGGCCTGACGGTCTATTTGCAGATTGCGGAATTTCCCGGTGTCGATGCCCACGCCGGGAACGTATTCGATTCGCTTTGCCGGGAGCCGCTTTTGGGCCCGGGCGTAATCCTCCCGGTTGATGGTGATAAGCACATCCGTCACCGGGGCCAGCAGCCGCTCAGGGGGATAGAACAGCAGCCAGTATTGCAGCGGCGCGCCGGTGAAGAAGTGGAAGCCGTGGGCCGTATAAATCACCCGTGTGCCCTTCTTCCGGGCGTCCAGCGCCGCCAGCCGGGCAATCAGCGCACCCACAGGGGTGTGACAGTGGATAATGTCATAGTGCTCCCGGTCAATGATTTCCTTGAGCATTTTGTAGGCTTTCAGGTTCTTCGGCTTACAGGGCATCCGCTCAAAGGGGATATCGTAATAGGTATCGCAGTAAGGAATCACGCAGTCCGACGGGTTTTCATAGTCATTTCGGGAGGCCACGGCGGTCTCCCAGCCCGCCTCCTGAAAAAGCTTCAGATAGGGAATATGGAACTGCATGATGTGGGTTTTTACCACCGTCGCAACGAACAGAACCTTTTTCTTCATACGCTAGCGCCTCACATAGGAAAAAATGGTCACAATTTCGTGTGTATTATACATCTTTTCTTATGGAATTGCAAGCACAAGTAAAGCGGCCGGGCAGATAAGCCCGACCGCTGAAAATTATATCAATACCTTCCGCTGTTTTACCCGCAGGAGCATGAAAATGCCCAGAACCGCGCCCAGCGGCCAGCGGATAAACCATGCGTTCGGCAGCAGGAACACCACCGCCAGAACGGCGCAGAATGCCACAGGATACGCCGCCCACAGCTTCAGCGGGAAGGGGTAGTCCTTCTTTCCCAAGCGGGATGCGTAAAGATGATGGAGCGTCAGCTGCAGGCCGTGGGAAATCAGCGTCGCCACCGCCGCGCCCGCCATGCCCATGGCCTTGATGAGTACGTAATTCAGCACCAGATTCAGCAGCGACGAGGAAATGGTAATCGCCGCCACCACCTTGGGCTTCTTGTGGTAATACTCAAAGTTCACCGGGAAGGTGCACAGGAAGTTTACATAATATCCCGATACGAACAGGGGAATCAGCATGGTCGCCACCCAGAATTCCTTCGGCGCGTACACATGGTACACCTCCGGCGCCAGCAGCAGAAAGCCGCAGGCCAGAATGGTGAATACCTCCAGAAAATTCCGGGATTTTGCCAGCATGGATTCCCGTTCCCCCGTCTTCATCTCCTCGAAGAAATAGGCGCACCAGATGTTGTTCAGGGCCTGAAACAGGATGAACAGGAAATTGGCAAAGTTCCAAGCGTTGCCGTAGTAGCCCACGGCAGCCGTGTTCATAAGGGCGTTCAGCATCAGCGAGTCCATCTGATTGAGAATCAGGTCGGACAGGTTGTGAAACACTGCGGGAAGGGCCAGAATCAGGCAGAATTTCCAATATTCCTTATGATAAAAGGTCTTCCCCCGCAGCAAAATGGCGATGCAGATGCCGGTGCCCACCAGACCGTAGGACAGGGAATTGGCAATCACCCGGCCCATATACCGGGTCTCGTAGGGCATTTGCAGAATCAGGAGGATTGCCAGTGCCAGCGGCACCAGCGTCATCACGAGGGACAGGATCATGTTCCAGCCTGCCCGGAACTCGTAGACATTTTTCTTGTTCAAAAACTCGGTGCAGAAAGTGCCGAAGGCCTGAAACAGCACCAGCAGCACCAGCGCGGGCCGCAAATCCAGCAGGGCCGACACCGGTTTCAGAAACAGCAGCACGATGCCGGTGCAGATTCCAAAGGAAAGCACCGACAACGTCATGGCCGCGGACTGATAGCCCTTCTGCTGGGCCTGGGAATACTCCACCTTGGCATTGGGCAGAGTGGTCTGGGTCTGCAGGGAAAACAGCACGGCGACAATGCTCACGGAGATGTTGTAGAGCTTCAGGCTGCCATAGCCGCTGCCGCCCAGAAGACGGGCAAAGATCATACCCGTAAAGAAGGCGGAGCCCTTCAGCACCACGGTGCTTAGGATGTTAAAAAAAGCGATACGGTTACGTTGTTTCATGGGCGCTCCCACTCACGCCCTGTGAAACAGCGGGCGCAGAATATGGTACAGATTTGCAATCAGCAGAAGATTCGTGACCCGCTGCTGCATGGTAAGCCAGGGGCAGGTCAGGATAAATTTCCAGTGTTTCGCCAGTTCCCGGCGGGCCTCACTGTACTGTGCCTGGTAGGTTCTGCGGATATCCGGGGCGGCATGATCCAGCCGGAGGAGAATATGGTACAGGGAGTGCACCCGCAAATATTCCGCCTGGGGGGCAATATTCGGGTGATTCTTTCGGATATCCTCCAGAATCACGGCAGTATGCAGGGAATAATGGAAGGTTTTTTCCGTGATTCCCGCGCCCTTGGAAATGCTGCCGGAGCGGTGAAAATAGTTGTAAAAGGGACGGTCGCAGAGGACTGCCCGCCGGGCCTTCAGCGCCAGCCGGTAGGTCACGGGAATGTCCTCACAGGTTTTCCCCTCGGGGTAGCGGATTCCATCGAACAATTCCCGGCGGTAGAGCTTGTCGCAGGCGCTGGAATCACAGTGGTCCCACAGAAAAATCCTGCCCGCCAGCGTTTCCCCGCTGACGCACTCCTCCCGCTCCGGACACAGGCCAAGGGTCTTCTCCCCCGTCCCGCCGTCCACATCACAGCGTCCGGCGCAGACCAGCTGGGCGTCGTACTTCTCCATCAGCGCCAGCATTTCGGCGTACATCTCCGGCTCAATCCAGTCGTCGCTGTCCACAAAGCCGATATACGCCCCCGTGGCCACATCCAGCCCGGCGTTTCGGGCGCTGCTGAGGCCCCCGTTTTTCTTGTGGATCACCCGGATTCTGGGGTCTTTTTCTGCATAAGCGTCGCAGATTCTGCCGGAATCATCGGAAGAACCGTCGTCTACCAGAAGAATTTCCAGATTATTACAGGTCTGGGCGAGAATGGAGTCCACGCACCGGGGAAGCCAGGCCGCCACATTGTATACCGGCACGATGACGCTGATTCGTGGGCTTTGCTTCATGGTTCCCTCTCCTCTCCGGACAAGCGATGGTAGATATCCAGCAGGTCGTGCAGATTTTCCGCCGGGTCATGGGTTTTCGCGGCGTGGCGGGATGCCTCCTCCCCCAGCGTTTCCGCCCGGTCTTCCATCTCAAAGACCCGGCAGATATCATAGGCCAGCATCTCCGGGTCGGCGGAAGGGTAAAGGAATCCTTCCCTGCCGTGGTTCAGCATGGTGCTGACACCGCCCACGTCCGCCGCCACGCAGGGCGTACCCAAAAGCATGGCCTCTCCCAGAGAATTGGGGGAGTTGTCCACCGTGGAGGGCAGCGTAAACACATTCGCGCGCAGATATTGCTCCCGCATTCCCTCCGGTGTAAGCTTTCCCAGAAACGTGATTTTGTCCCCCAGCTGGTACTGCTTTGCCAGCTCCATCAGATATTTGTGGTAGCTGTCCCGGCGGAGCCTGCTTTTCAGTCCGCCGTCCAGAAAGCCGACCCCCGGTACTGCCAGCGTGGCATCCGGGTACCTGCGCACTACCTGCGCAAAGGCTTCCAGCAGATAATGGAAGCCCTTGATGGGATAGACGCAGCTGGAGGTAAAAATCCGGTGCTTTTCGCACTCTGCATAGCGCCACCGGCCCGTATAGAAGGGCTCACGCAGCGTCTCGTTGCAGAAATGATACTGCGCCTGTGGGGCGGTCTGCCCGGTGCAGGCCCGGTCCCAGTCGGTGCGCCCGATGACATGACGGGTGATTTGCAGTGCTTTCGTCTCCATCTTCCCGCGAAGGGCGTACTTTTTCTGCTGCTGCAAAATGTTGTCCTGCCGCAGAAAATCCCGAAAAGTAAACCGCCGCTGAACAGCATAGGGAATGCCCTCCGTATAGTGCCGGGCGCAGGCCGTGCACAGCCCCTGAATGCTGACTGCCGTCCGGTCCAGCAGCCCGACCTTCTCGCAGGCCCGGAGCATTGCCAGCGTATGGGCATACTCCGTGCCCCAAATGTGAATCACATCCGGTTGGAAGTCCTGAAGCTCCTGCCCAAAAAAGGTTTCCATGGCGGGGTCGTATTTATGCCTGTCCGGCCGGCGGAAGGTGGCGTAGCTGCATTTGTCATCCAGTTCGCCCCGGCCGGTTTCTTCCGGGTACAGCACCCGCATGGGGATGCCCGTGTTGCGCAGGTCGCTGAAGGCGTGATCCAGCCACCAGCCGCTGCCCGGCCTGCCGCCGGCAGCCTGCCGCACCTCGCTGGGCGCCACATTACACAGCCACAAAAGCCGCATTGGTCATCTCCCCTTCCGGTGTGTCAATTTTTCCTTACAGTCATAGAGCGCCTGTACGGTTTTAAAATAATACTTACTGAATTTCGGGCTTTTGGACAGGGAAACCCGCAGCTTCTGGAAGGTCAGGGCCATCAGGAACTTGTATTTCAGCTGCTCCGCTTTGGGGTAATAGGTATCCAGCAGCCGCTGCTGGTCTGCCCGGTTCCGGGCGATGTGCTTTTCGCTGGCGCTTTCTCCGCCGCCCTGATAATTGGCAATGACCGTGTCCAGGTATTTGGGCTCTACCTTTTTTTCGCAGACCAGATACCACAGCATCTCCCGGTCTGCCAGAATCCGGTAGGACAGGTCGTAGGGACGCTGCTTAAGGATATCCGCCCGGTAAATGGTGGCCTGATGACAGATCATGGTGCGGTAACAGGTCATCCGGGTCAGGTGCCTGGGGTAGGCCCGCACCTGACCGGTCATCCGGTCAAAGCACTTTCCATAGTAGACAGGCTCCCGGCTCTCCCCGATGCCGTCGGCGATGGCACACAGCGTATCCGGGCTGTAGAAATAATCGCCGCAGTTCATGAAGATCAGGTAATCGCCCATTGCTTCCTCAATTCCCTGATTCATGGCGTCGTAGATGCCGGTATCCTGCCGGGTGACAAGGCGGATTCTGTCGTCCTGGGGAAGCTTTTCAATGCTTCCATCCTGGGAGCCGCCGTCCTTCACGATGATCTCAAAGTCCCCATAGGTCTGATTCAGGGTGCTTGCCACCGTATCCAAAAGCGCCTGACCGGCGTTGAGACAGACCGTAATAACACTGAATCGAATCATGGCTTACTCCTTTTCATCCAGCAGGCGCAGATGGGCCTGGGCCATTTTTTCGATGGTATAGCCCTGAATTTTCTGTAGCGACACCCGGCCCATGGCCTCCATGTCAGAAGACAGCACCCGGTTCAGGCAATTGCTCAGGGCCTCGGGGTCTTCGATGGGGGTGAGGAAGCCGTTGACGCCCTCCTCCACCAGCTCCATGCCCGCCACACACTGATCTGTCGTCACCAACGGCAGGCCGAAGGCCATGGCCTCATTCACCACCAGACCCCAGATGTCCTCCCGGGTGGGCAGGCAGAACACATCCGCCGCCCGGTAGTATTCCATCAGCTGCTCCTTTGGACGGAAGCCGAGGAAATGGACGTTGCGCAGCCCCAGTTCCTGCCGCATTTGCAGATACCGCTCCGTGGCTTCGCCGCCGACGATGTAGATGCCCACGTCCTTTGGCAGGGTCGTTGCCGCCTGCAAAAGAATGTCAAAGCCCTTTCGCCAGATGAACTGCCCCACGGCGAGTATCATTTTTTCTTCCGGGATATTCAGCCGGCGGCGCAGCTCCCATTTTTCTTCCCTTGTGGGCACGTCCGGCAGAATATCCGCCGCAAACAGGGAGGAAAAAGGGTATTCAGTAATTTTGTCGGGGTCAGCGCCGTAATGGGTCAGGAATTCCGTGGGATACCGGCCGGAGCTGAGCCAGCCGCTGGGAAGCCGCACAAGGAACCGCTTGATCCGGTAGCGCAGTCCGCTGCTTTCGCGGATCAGGCCGCCGTCAATTTCCATGTAAAAGGGAATCCGAAGCAGCCGCATCCAGAGCATGGCCAGAATCACCGTGGGCGAGGAATAGCCCGCCACGATGATGGCGTCGTAATCCCGCCGGAGCCACCGAAGCACACTCAGACACAGGGTTTTTCTGCCCTTGCCCATGGCGCCGCCCAGCTGCACAGCCCGGAAGCCGCCCTGACCCTCTTCAAACCAGCTGGCGTCCCGATGGCTGAGGGTGCCCCGCCGGTCGGAATACAGCACCGTCACCTGCGCCGACTTTCCAAGCTCGTCAAAGAAACGAACCCGGTAGGGCGAGGCATAATTCGTCAGAAACAGGATTCGTTTCATCATTTCACATCCCAAAATCAATTTGTATGATCTGATGCCGGTTTTCCCGGCTGCCCTCCGGGGGCGGATTTCTATAGTCGCCGTAGTGGTTGGTAAGGTAGGCGTCATAGTCCCGGGGGCCGGGAAAGGTCACGCCCTCAAAGGTATACTGCGCTAGCTCCTCGCACCACTGCCGCCGGAAGAAGGTGGGTCTGGGGCGGCCGCTCTGCTCCAGAAGCACGTCGCTTTCCGGGAAGGACACCGCCAGCGCGTCATAGGAACGGGCCAGCTCCTGATGGGACACGAACAGGGCCTTCAGCTGGTAGTACAGGTAGCCCACACGCTTTTTCCACAGGATTCTGTCCTGCTCCATCCAGGGCTGATAGCCGCACTTCATCAGCATCACCCGAGCCATGGAGGTCAGCCTGCGCACCAGCGCCTGCTGCGCTTCCTTCCCGGCTGGCGCGTTATCAAAGGGAAAAATGTCCACATAAAAGCCTTTTTCCCGCATTTTTGTATTCTTTTTGCTTTCCAGATATACCGTATTTCGCTTCATCACCTTGGCAAAGGGCAGGCCGTAGCCGCTGTCACTATCCCAGGTTTCCAGACAGTATTCCGGTTTCAGTGCCATGGGCGCAATGCGGCAGAATTTCTCGTAATCCGCCCGGAGCATCCCCATGTCCATGTCGTCGTCCCAGGGTATGAAGCCCTGATGCCGGACAGCCCCCAGAAAGGTGCCGTCGGAAAGAAAGTAGCGAATGTCGTTTTCCTCGCAGACCCGTTTGATTTCCACAGCGATTTCCAGCAGGGTCAGCTGGACTTTACGCAGCAGCTCCTGTTCCATTTACGCCTCCTTCTTCCTGAAAAGCGGCAGTCCCCGCTCGGTCAGCGCCATGACGGGGAACAGCCAGAAAAACACATCGGCAACCAGATTCTGGGTGTTGAAGGACATGAGGAAAATCAGCAGCAGAAGGAGGTTCCCGAGAACGTTCCGCTCCTTTTTCCACAGCAGCGCAATCCAGGATGCCAGATGCAGCACGCCGCCGGCAATGCCCGCAATGGCGAACAGAATCAACGTAGAGCTGGTATTGTGATTGGTTCCGTGCAGCACCGGCGCGATTTTTGTACCAAACAGCGGATGATCGAGGAACAGGCGCAGATCGGTAATCAAGGCGCTTCCCCGGTCTACGGAGGAATCCGAAGCTGTGGTCAGGCGCACAAACATATCGTACAGCTCATACAGCGGCGACAGGACAAAATCCGGCATCCGGGATCGGATGAACACCGCTGCCACCACCGCCAGCGCCGCCGCGACGCAGCCGATGCCCACCCAGCGGCCCACTCTGGTTCGGTAATACTGCTTATCCAGATAGACAAACACGGCGAACAGGCCCAGTTCCGCGAAGCCGCCGATGGAGTAGGTGGAAAGCATGGTCACCGCCAGCAGAATGCTGAAAATCCAGCGGCTCCTCTCTTTTTCCCACTGCACATGGTAGTGGTTCAGATACAGCCCCAGCAGCAGGAAAAACTGGTACACCCCCGGCTCCCGGAAAATGCCGAAATTCCGGTGCCAGAACATATGATCCACCGCAAAGCACAGGCCGTAGTCAAAGAACACCATGCCCGCGTCATTGGTTCTGGTGGAGGGGCGGGGCACAATGCCTGCATAGCCCAGCTTCCGCAGGACATAGGTGCAGATCAGCGCGTATACGCTGAGCAGGGTCAGAGTTACCACATAGTACTTGGCCACCCGGCCCGTATCCGTAAAAAAGGTCAGAAACACCGGGAAAATCAGGCACAGCAGAATGCTCAGATACATCATCTGCCAGTCCCGCTTCAGAACCATCACCCCGATCAGCAGCAGCCCGAAGCCCAGAATCAGGCCCAGCCGCCTGTCCGTCACAATCTGCCGCAGATTCCGGCGGTTGTACAGGACAAATACCAGACCCAGCAGCCCCATGAGGGCCAGCATCAGAAACTGGGATTTGTAAAAGCCGACCACGATGGAGGTAATCAGCGTGTCCCGGGCCAGCAGCAGCATGGCAAACAGGAACAAGCCGAAGGCGGCGGCTGTCCAGCGGTTTTTCGGAAATGGGTATTGCTTCACTTTGTTTCCTCCCCTGCTATCTTCATGATGGCATCGCGCAGATGCTCCGCGCCCCGGGGCACGGCGATACCGCCGAAGGAGGCGGCTACCTCTTCACAGGCGGTATCCTGATAGACGATGGTTTTGGTGCCGCAGCAGGCGGCCTCCAGCACCGTCATACCGAAGGTCTCCTCCGTGCTGGGGCAGACAAACACATCCGCCTCGGAATAGGCCTGCACCAATTGCCCGATATTGTCGGTTCTGGGCAGGCCCAGAATTTCCTTCGGAAGGGTTTCCAGCTGTTTCCGGTTCAGGCCGATGAGCACAATCCGAAACCGGGTATCCAACATCTGGGACAGGGCCAGAAAATCCTTTAACCCCTTGCGTTCCTCCCAGACGCTGGCTACGCCCAGAATGACGAATTTGTCTTCCAGACCGTGGCTACGGCGGAAGTCGCCGGGTGTGGGCCGGAAAATGTCCCGGTTCACCTGATTTTCCATAACCTCCACCGGGTAGTCCCTCAGAAAGCTCCGCTTCACCCGGCTCTCCAGCCAGTGCGACGGCACCGTCAGAGTCAGGTTCGGGATTCCGGTGAATAATTTGCGTTTCTTTTCGTAGTTCTTCCGGCTGTTGTCCACAAGAATGCTTTCCGGGTAGGTGCGCTTCTGAGGGCAGCTTTGGCAGCCGGTCTGCCATTTTTCGCACTGAATGTAGTCAAAATACACGCAATGCCCGGTAAACGCCCAGCAGTCGTGGAGCGTCCAGAGGATCTTCTTTTTGCAGGTGCGAAGATAGTCGAACAGTTCCCCAATATGGATGTAATAGCCGTGGAGGTTGTGCAGCCAAATTACATCCGGGTCGTATTCCTGCACCCATTTGAGGAAAGCACGGGTCGCCCTCTTTGAGCCGAAGCCGCTGTTATCCAGCAGCCGGCTTTCCAGTGCGTGGCAGTTTACGTCAAATTCCGAACCGATTTTCACCGTCTGAATATCGTCACAGCCGGTTTTCATCCGTCCGTAGGCGAGGACGCAGCTGTGTCCCTGCGCATTCAGCTCCCGGCATTCGTCCGCCGCGATGCGGCCCGTGCTGCCGTAGCCCGCCACGGTGTTGATAAACAGGTACTTCACCCGCCCCGCCTCCTTTTTCGATCAATACTTGCGCCAGACCATCTTGTCCACCACACCGGTGTAGGACTGGATGATCTTTACCACCTTGGTGGATACGTTTTCTTCAATGTAATCGGGCACCGGAATGCCGAAATCCCCGTTCCGATTCATCTCCACGGCAGTGTCCACCGCCTGAAGCAGGTGCCCCTCGTCGATGCCCGCCAGCACGAAGCAGCCCTTGTCCAGAGCCTCGGGACGCTCCGTGGAGGTGCGGATGCACACCGCCGGGAAGGGATGGCCCACGGAGGTGAAGAAGCTACTTTCCTCCGGCAGGGTGCCGGAATCGGACACCACCGCGAAGGCGTTCATTTGCAGGCAGTTATAGTCGTGGAAGCCCAGCGGGGTGCTCTGAATCACCCGCCTGTCCAGCTGGAAGCCCGTGGCTTCCAGCCGCTTCTTGGAGCGGGGATGGCAGGAATACAAAATGGGCATATCGTACTTTTCCGCCATGGCGTTGATGGCGTTAAACAGGGAGAAGAAGTTTTTCTCGGTGTCGATGTTTTCCTCCCGGTGGGCCGATAGCAGAATATATCTTCCCTTCTCAAGGCCCAGACGTTTATGCACATCGGAGGCTTCGATAGACGCAAGATTCGCGTGCAGCACCTCCGCCATGGGAGAGCCGGTGACGTAGACCCGCTCCTTGGGCAGGCCGCACTCATGGAGGTACTTCCGGGCGTGCTCGGAATAGGCCAGATTCACGTCGGAAATGATGTCCACAATCCGCCGGTTGGTCTCCTCCGGCAGGCACTCGTCCTTGCAGCGGTTGCCCGCCTCCATGTGGAAAATGGGAATGTGCAGCCGCTTGGCAGGGATGGCAGACAGGCAGGAGTTGGTATCCCCCAGAATCAGCATGGCGTCGGGCTTGATTTGTGCCATGAGCTTATAGGAACAGTTGATGATGTTTCCGACGGTAGCGCCCAAATCGTCGCCCACCGCGTTCATGTACACCTCCGGGTCTGCAAGGCCTAAATCCCGGAAGAAAATTCCGTTCAGGTTATAGTCGTAGTTCTGCCCGGTGTGGGCCAGAATGCAGTCAAAGTAGGTGCGGCACTTGTTGATCACCGCCGCCAGCCGGATGATCTCCGGGCGGGTGCCCACAATGATTAACAGCTTTAATTTTCCGTTATTCTTGAAAGAAATGTCGGAATAGTCCAGCTTCATTTCCATTACTCTACCACCTCAAAGAAAGTGTCGGGGTGCGCGGGGTCAAAGCGCTCGTTGGCCCACATCAGGGTCACAAGATTCTCTGTCTCAGACAGATTGATAATGTTGTGGGTATAGCCGGGAAGCATATGCACAGCCTGAATTTTGTCCCCGGAAACTTCAAAATTCAGCACTTCCTCCGTGCCGATCTTCCGCTGCTGGATAAGGCCATGACCGGAAACCACGATGAAAAACTCCCACTTGGTGTGGTGCCAGTGCTGACCCTTGGTGATGCCGGGCCCCGAAATATTCACGCTGAACTGCCCGCAATTCTCGGTTTTCAGCAGCTCCGTAAAGCTGCCACGGGCGTCCACGTTCATTTTCAGGGGGAAGACTGCTTTTTCCTTCGGCAGATAGGAAAGGTAGGTGGAATACAGCTTTTTGGCAAAGCTGCCGTCGGGAATCTCCGGCATGAGGAGGGTCTGGGGCTGAGCCTTGAAGCTGTCCAGCAGGGAGACGATTTCGCCCAGCGTAACCTTATGGGATACGGGAGCGGCGCAGTAGCGGCCCCCATCCGTCAGGACGGTGGTAAGGCCATCAAATTCACAGTGGTGCTCTTTCCCCTCCAACGCGTCCAGCAGTTCCGTCACCAGATCATCGATGTACAGCATCTCCAGCTCCACCGCCGGGTCGCTGACGGAAATGGGCAGGTCGTGGGCGTAGTTATGGCAGAAGGTGGCAACCACGCTGTTGTAATTGGGGCGGCACCACTTGCCGAACAGGTTGGGAAAACGGTACACCAGCACCTTCGCGCCGGTTTCCTCGCCGTAGCGGAAGAACAGCTCCTCCCCTGCCTTCTTGGACAGGCCGTACCCGCCTTGGGCGTAGCGGCCCACCAGTGTCGCCTGAATGGAGGAGGACAGCATGACGGGACAGGTGTTATTGTACTTTTTCAGGGTGTCCAGCAATGTGGAGGCAAAGCCGAAGTTTCCCTCCATGAATTCCTCCTGCTCCTTGGGGCGGTTTACCCCAGCAAGGTTGAACACAAAGTCTGCCTTTTCGCAGGCTTCCTCCAGAAGGGAGACGGGAGAATCCTTATCATACAGGAAAATTTGCCCGATGGACAGGCCGGGCCGGGTTCTGTCCGTGCCGTTTTGCAGGCAATGAAGGGCCGCGCTCAGGTTTTTCCCCACGAAGCCCGCGGCACCGGTAATCAGAATGTTCATGGTCTGTCCTCCTGTTTCTCAGCGCTCCTGCTTCATGGCTTCCAGCTCTTCCCGGATGTAGGCGAGGGACAGAAGCTTCTGCTTCACCTGCTCCACGTTCAAAAGCTGGGTATTATTGGAATTGAACTCCGTCAGGACATTGCGCTCCACATCGCCCACACGGAAATATTTGTCGTAGTTTAAGTCCCGCTTGTCGCAGGGAACCCGGTAGAAGTCCCCCAGGTCAATGGCGTGGGCGCACTCCTCGTTGGTCAGCAGTGTTTCATACATCTTTTCGCCGTGGCGGATGCCGATGACCTTGATCTCGTGACCGGGGTGGAACAGCTCCGTCACCGCCTGGGCCAGCACCGCGATGGTACAGGCCGGGGCCTTCTGCACCAGAATATCGCCGCTGGTGCCGTGCTCAAAGGCAAAGAGCACCAAGTCCACCGCTTCCTCCAGCGACATGATGAACCGGGTCATATTCGGCTCGGTGATGGTGATGGGGTTGCCCGCTTTGATCTGATCGATCCACAGGGGGATGACGCTGCCCCGGGAGCACATGACGTTGCCGTAGCGGGTGCAGCAGATTTTGGTGGCCTCGGGAGACACGGTGCGGGACTTCGCCACAATGACCTTCTCCATCATGGCCTTGGAGGTGCCCATGGCGTTGACGGGATAGGCCGCCTTGTCGGTGGACAGGCAGATGACGGTTTTTACACCCGCTTCAATGGCGGCGGTCAGCACGTTGTCCGTGCCGAATACGTTGGTTTTCACCGCCTCCATGGGGAAAAACTCGCAGGAGGGCACCTGCTTCAGGGCGGCGGCATGGAAGATGTAGTCCACGCCGTGCATGGCGTTCTTCACCGACTGAATGTCCCGGACGTCACCGATGAAAAATTTGATTTTATTCGCCGCTTCCGGCAGCTTTGCCTGAAATTCGTGGCGCATATCGTCCTGCTTTTTCTCGTCCCGGGAGAAAATGCGGATTTCAGCGATGTCCGTGTTCAGGAAACGGTTCAGCACCGCGTTGCCGAAGGAGCCGGTGCCGCCGGTAATCATCAGGGTTTTATTGGCAAAAATGCTCATAATCTTCTCTCCTAAGCCTGCCCCAGCAGCTCCCGGAACAGGGAAATATATTGCTTTGTACAGATTTCTTCCGTGTATTTCGTCTCATAAAGCCGCCGGCAGGTAAGGCGCATCTGCTGCAGGCTCTGCGGGTCCGCTTTCATTTCCCGGATGTACTGCGCCAGAAGTCCCCCCTCGCCGTTTCGGACCCAGCGGCCCGCGCCGGCTTCGATATCCGAGACAATGTCCCCCTCGTCCATGACAGCCAACAGCGGGATGCCCTGCATCATATAGCTGTAGGTTTTGCTGGGAACGCACAATCCCGTGGCTCCGGACACCAGCGTCACCAGCGCGCAGTCGCTGATTTCCAGCGCGTTCTGGAAGTCCTGCCCGTGGAGGAAGGGATAGACGTCAATGTTTTCGATGCCTTCCGCCTGAACCGTCTGCTTCAGGGTCTCCATTTTGTTGCCGTGCCCGGCGAACAGGAAGAACACGTCCTCGTCCTGTAACTCCCGCACCGCCTGCAAAATGGTCTGTATATCCTGCATGGTGCCCATGTTGCCGAAGTAGGACACGGTAAACCGGCCCTTCGTCACCTGCCGGAAGGGGTTATTCTCCCGGTTTGGGGTAACCACGCCGTGATCGGCGTACCAGTTGGGAATCACCCGGACGGCGTTTTTGGGATAGTCCCGGTGGTTCAGAATGTAGGTCTTCATCTCGCTGGACAGGGCCACAATCCGGTCCGCCCGGCGGCAGATACAGCGGTTGATGTGATTCATCAGCCGGCAGATTGGGTTTCCCTCCCCCAGCGTGTCCGTCACCGTCGCCACCTCGGGATACAGGTCGTAGGCCACGAACACCAGCTTCGTTCCGAACAGTGCCTTTGCCCAGGAGACAATCCAAGGCAGTACCGGCGGGTTGGAATAGACCACAACGGCGCGATAGTTTTTGAATCTTGGCAGATTCAGCAGCACCATAAAGGTAAAGGAAAAATAGTTGACAATGCGCCCCAGAAAGCCGGAGCGGTCCAGCTGGATGTATTTGAGGCGCCGGATGTGGATTCCCTCCACCGTCTCCCGGACGGGGATTCCGGAACCGTCCAAATATTCTCTGGGGTAGCCGCACAGCACATCCACGGAGTACCCCGCCGCACGCAGCGCCTTTGCCGTATCGAAGGGAAGCTGGGCCGAGGAAATATACTCCGGGTAAAAAAACTGGCAGGCAAACAGAATATCCTTTTTCTTTTTCATTGGCCGGCCCCCTCCGTCTCCAAAATGGATTCGTCAAAGGTTTTTACACAGTAGTTTTTGGGGTAATCGCTTAAGGCCCGGTCATAGCACAGGCTGCCAAAGGCCTTGTCTACCATGCCTGTCATGGGCGCGAGCAGCTTCAGCGCCCAGCCAAGGCCCCGCACCATCAGGAGCCCGTGGCCGTTTGCGTGGGCAATTCGGTTCACCATATCGGAAGTCGAAACATATTCCGCGTTCTGGGGGCAATATAGACCGTCGGCCCCGTCCTCCACCAGCAGTCGGATAAACTCGCACAGATTGTCGATATACAGCATAGACCGCTGATTTTCCACCAGAGGAAAGACCGGCAGCTTTTTTGCCAGCTTCGAAAGGGTCTGGTAGTTTCCCTTGCAGCCTTTGCCGTAAATCATGGGCGGGCGTAAAATGGCTACCTTGAAGGTAACATCCCGGAGGGCGGCAAGCCCTTCCTCCGCCTTTGCTTTGCTGATGCCGTAATTGTCAACGGGGCGGATTGGGGTGTCCTTCGTGATGGCGACGACCTTTCCTACCGGGGCGTGAAGGCCGTAAACGCTCTCCGAACTGAGGAACAGGAACTGGCCCACACCTTCCTCTTTGGCCTTTTGGGCCACCTCCACGGTGAGCCGGTAGTTCACCCGATCATACAGCTCCGCCTGAGAGGGGTCGTCCTTGGATTTGGGCTGGTGGACAATACCAGCCGCGTGAAGAACCGCGTCGTAGCCCTGAAAGGAATACTCCCGCCAGCCCTCAGCGCGCAGGCTGAGCGTTTCCACCTGATAGTCCTCCGGCCGCCGCGCCAGCCAGTCCTTCACATGCAGGCCGATATAGCTTCCGGCGCCGGTAATCAGAATCCGCTTCATTGCTCCTTTTTCTCCTTCTCCAGCTGACCGGTGCCGCCCTCCACCACGCCGTCGGACCGCAGCACGGACAGAATCGTGCCGAAAAAGCACCGGCAATCGAACAGGAAGCTGATTTTTTCCACATACTCCCCATCAAACCGGGCTTTTACGTCAATGGGCAATTCGTCCCGTCCGTTGATCTGTGCCCAGCCGGTGAGACCCGGACGCAGGTCGTTGGCGCCGTACTTGTCCCGCTCCGCAATCAGGTCAAACTGATTCCACAGGGCCGGACGGGGGCCGATAATAGACATTTTCCCCGTAAAAATCTGAAAAATCTGGGGAAGCTCGTCCAGCGAAGTCCTGCGCAGCACCTTTCCCACGCGGGTGATGTACTGCTCCGGATTATCCAGCAGATGGGTAGGCACATCTCTGGGCGTGCTGCACTTCATGGTGCGGAATTTCAAAATCTCAAAGTGGGTCTTGTGAATACCCACCCGCTTCTGCCGGAAGAATACCGGGCCGGGATCGTCCAGCTTGATGGCAAGACCGATGAGCAGGTACACGGGAGACAGCACCACGATGGCGCAGCCCGACAGGAGCACATCCAGCAGCCGTTTTCCATACTTCTGATACATGAAAAGCCCTCTTTTCCGGTTATACTTCCAGCTTCTGCTTATAGGTTGGCACAATTTCCGCCACAATATCCTTCATATTGCTGACCTCTGCCTTGCAGGCCTTGTCAAGCATTTCCAGCTGCTGGCGGAATTTTTCATCGTCCATTTCGATGGGCTTGCCGATGTGAATGAGCTTGTTCGCCGTCTCCTGCATGCCCTCTTCCTTCATGAGCAGCTCCTCATAGAGCTTCTCGCCGGGCCGCAGGCCGGTGTACACGATCTTGATGTCCACATCCGGCTCATAGCCGCTGAGACGGATCATGTTTCGTGCCATGGTGTCGATCTTCACAGGCTCGCCCATGTCCAGCACGAAAATCTCGCCGCCCTTGGCGTAGTACCCCGCCTGAAGCACCAGACTCACAGCCTCGGGAATGGTCATAAAATAGCGGATAATGTCGGGGTGGGTCACGGTGACCGGGCCGCCCTCCTCGATCTGCTTTTTAAACAGGGGAATCACACTGCCGTTGCTGCCCAGCACGTTGCCGAACCGCACCGCCACAAACTCGGTCTTCGACTCCCGGTTCATCATCTGCACCACCATCTCGCAAAGGCGCTTGGAAGCGCCCATGATGTTGGTGGGGTTTACCGCCTTGTCCGTGGAGATCAGCACAAACCGCTTGACGCCATACTTGGCGGCAGCCTTTGCCAGCTTATAGGTGCCGAAGACGTTATTTTTAATCGCTTCATTGGGGCTGTCTTCCATCAGAGGCACGTGCTTGTGGGCCGCGGCGTGGAAAATGAGATCCGGCTGATACCTGCCCACCACGGATTCCACCCGGTTGGTATTGCGCACGGAACCGATGAGCACCACAAGGTTCAGCTCCGGGAAATTCCGCTTCAGCTCCATCTGAATATCGTAGGCATTGTTCTCGTAAATGTCGAAGATAATCAGTTGCCTCGGCCCCGCCCCGGCAATCTGCCGACACAGCTCGCTGCCGATGCTTCCTCCGCCGCCGGTGACCAACACCACTTTTCCGTGGATGTAACCGAAAATCTCCTCCAGATTGACCTGAATAGGATCCCGGCCCAGCAGGTCCTGAGGGTCCACCCGGCGCAGCTTGCTGACGCTGACATCCCCGTTGACCATCTGGAAAATACCCGGAAGCAGCTGAACCTCACAGCCGGTGGTGGTGCAGATGTCCAGAATCTCCTTGCGGGTCTTCGCGCTGCAGCTGGGAATGGCAAAAATGATCTTGCTGATTTTATACTGCTTCACCATTTCGGGAATGTCGTAGCGGTTGCCCACGATGGGTGCGCCGCAAAGGCGCTTGTTCAGCTTCACCGGGTTGTCGTCAATGACACAGGACAGGTGGTCCTTCACGAAGTCGCTGTTGTTGAACTCCAGCGCCAGCGCCCGGCCCGCGTCCCCAGCGCCGATGAGCATGACATTTTTCACCCCGGAGGCATGGGTCATATGGCTGATTTTTTTCTGGGCCGTTCTCCAAAGGCGGTAGGAAAACCGAATGGCAACGGTGCATACGAAGCTGATCAGATATCCCACCACCATACTGGCACGGGGCATCAGGAAGCCGTCAAAGTGGAACAGTGTCACACCAAGCACCGCCAGCACCAAATAGGCGCCGATGATGCGAAAAACCTCGGAGGTGCTTACAAAGGCCCAGATACTGCTATACAGCCGGAAGCACACAAACACCACCACGGTAATGGCGCACCAGGGGCCGATGGCGGACAGGAAGCCCGCCAGATGCTCCGCACGAATCTCCTGAAAGGAAAAGTCGTAGCGAAACCACAGGCCAAGGAAAAAGGAACCCATGGTGGTGACCACGTCCAGTGCCATAATCAGCAGAACTTTGGACAATACCGTTATATTCAGGAAACCGGGTCTTCTGATTTTCATTTCCATTCATCCTTTATTTTGCCGACACCTGGGCCGGCATCCCTATTTTCTGCACAGTTCAGCTTATTATAACACATTGTGCTGAATACAGCAAGCAATAGTTTCCGCACGGAGGATGGATACATGATACTGACGCGCAATCAAAATGCCTTCTCGCACAGCAGGACATTTTCGCAGAGGTAGTACATGGCTCCCCGCTCCGGGATGGGATAATCCTTGGTAAACGGAGCGCACGGCGGGCACAGGCTTCGCCTTTCCTATGCCATAAAATAGTAAGCGATACCCGGTCCATGACCCAGGTATCGCTTATGTTTTGCTTGT
>CAMFBN010000007.1 GCA_945948535.1 uncultured Clostridia bacterium | reverse complement strand
TTTTAATAGTATAACACAAAAGTCAAGAAAAGTCTTCTAATAATTCTTTAACATTGCAGAAAAAAAGCCTTCCCTTTTGAGGGAAGGTTTTACTCAGCAAAAGCAGAATTTAATTGACAATTGACAATGAACAATTGACAATTGTGGTATCCCTTCGGGATGAATTAAAATAAACTACAAGCACGAAATACCAGTGGGTTTCCCAAAGGAACCTGCCATTTATGACATTTTTTAATTGTCCCGTTGGGACTCCTTAATTGTCAACTGTCAACTGTCAATTGTCAACTAAAGCAGAATTTACCACATTATCGAGTGCTGCCGATACCGAGCACGCCCAATGGTGTAACGACTATAGACCAACCGGGCACGCATTGGCTGGCCGCCCTGCGGCCCGTTTTTCCAAAGTTGCCGCGTTGAGGGATGTGAGCCGCACCCGGTTGAAGCCATACTCAGAGGTTAAAACAAAGGACTTGGGAAGCTCGTCACAGGGCACCACCTCGCCATTTTCCTCGCTTTTCGTTAAGAATTCCCGGGTCCGCTTGGAGGTGGAGGTGTTGTCCAAGTCAAAAATGCCGACAATGGACCTATCCCGCACAGCCATGTCATTGCCGATGGACAAATACATAAAATACCTCCGGGTTTTATCAGTGTGGAGAGTGAAGAGTGGAGTTATGTTATCTTCACTCTCCACTCTGCACTCTTCACTCTTACTTCAGTCTTTTCCACTCACTGACCGCCATTTCGTCGCAGCGGTTGTTTTTCGGGTTGTCGGCGTGGCCCTTGACCCAGTGGTAGTGCAGCTCGTGCTTCTGGGTCAGAGCCAGAAGGGTTTCCCACAAATCGGGATTTAAGGCGGGTTTTTTGTCGGATTTCACCCAGCCCCGCTTTTTCCAACCCCAGGCCCAGCCCTTTTCCAGCGCGTCAATGACGTACTTGCTGTCGGAATACAACTCCACAATGCATGGCTCTTTCAGCGCTTCCAGTCCCCGAATGACGGCGGTCAGCTCCATGCGGTTGTTGGTCGTGGCGCTTTCCCCGCCGGAAAGCTCTTTTTCCACCCCGTTAAATTCCAGAATGGCTCCCCAGCCCCCGGGGCCGGGGTTGCCGGAACAGGCGCCGTCGGTGTAGAGGGTCACGGTCTTCATTCCGTGACCTCTTCCTCGTCCACCTTTTCCACACGCTCCAGAGAAACCACCTGATTGCCCTCCTCAATGCGCATGACAATGACGCCCTGAACGTCCCGCTTGTAGACGTTGATGGAGGAGGCGGGAATGCGGATGATAACGCCGCCGTTTTCAATCAGCATCACATCGTCATTTTCCGCCACTACCCGGCAGCCGGCCACGTTGCCGGTTTTGGGGGTGATGTTGTAGTTTTTCAGGCCCTTGCCGCCCCGGCTCTGGGCGCACTTCTCTCCGTTCGCCCCGGTGCGCAGGTACTCGCTCAGCTCCGTGCGCTTGCCGTAGCCGTTGACGGTGACGGTCAGCAGGGTTTTCCCCTCCTCGGCCTTCTCCGCGCCCACCACGAAGTCTCCGTCGGTTAACATAATTCCCCGAACGCCCGCCGCGTCCCGTCCCATGGGCCGCACGTCGTTCTCATTGAAGCAGATTGCCATACCCTGGGCGGTAGCCAGCAGAATATTGTCGTTGCCATTGGTTCGAATCACGTTGATGAGGTGATCGTCCTCGTCCAGGGTGATGGCCCGGATGCCGGACTTCCGGTTGGTTTTCAGGGCGATGAAGGGAATCCGCTTGACGGTGCCCTTCCGGGTAACCATCATCAGGAACTCGTTGTCGTCAAACTCCCGGGTGATCACCATGGCGGTGACGGATTCTCCCGGCTCCAGCGGCAGAACGTTGACAATGGCGGTGCCTCGGGCGGTGCGGCCCGCTTCGGGAATCTGGTAGCCCTTGCGCAGATGCACCCGGCCCAGATCGGTGAAGAACAGCATATAATCGTGGGTGGAGGCGATGGTCAGGGACTTGACGTAGTCCTCCTCCTTGAGATTCTGGGCGTTGACGCCCCGGCCACCCCGGCTCTGGGTACGGTAGGTATCCACTGGCATCCGCTTGATGTAGCCGTGGTTGGAAAGCGTAAAGGCGCAGGTCTCCTCCTCGATCAGGTCTTCGATGTCGATTTCGTCCTCGATGTCCTGAATCTCGGTCTTCCGCTCGTCGCCGAACTTGTCCCGAATCTCAATAAGTTCCTGACGGAGAAGGGCTTTCAGCTTATTTTCATCCGCCAAAAGTTCCAGATAGTACTTGATTTTCTCCATGAGATCGTCGTATTCGGCCTGCAGCTTTTCCCGGTCAAGACCTTGCAGGGCTTTCAGACGCATATCCAGAATGGCCTGGGCCTGAATATCGTCCAGAGAGAAACGCTCCATCAGACGCTGCTTGGCATCGTCATAGGCAGAGCGGATGATATGGATAACCTCGTCGATGTTATCCTGAGCAATCAGCAGACCCTCCAACAGGTGGGCACGCTCCCGGGCTTTGCGCAGATCGTACTGGGTGCGCCGGGTGAGCACTTCCTCCTGATGTTTGAGGTACTCGTCAATGATCTGCCGCAGAGACAGAATTTTCGGCTGCATCTGGTTATCCACCAGCGCCAGCATGATGATGCCGAAACTAGACTGCAAAGCCGTCTGCTTGAACAGGTTGTTGAGAACCACCTGGGGATTGGCGTCCTTTTTCAGCTCGATCACCACCCGCATACCGTTGCGGTCGGTTTCGTCCCGGAGGTCGGAAATGCCGTCCAAACGCTTATCCTTCACCTGTTCGGCGATATTTTTAATCAGCTGCCGCTTGTTGACCTGATAGGGAAGCTCCGTGACGATAATCCGCATCCGGTCTTTGCCGAATTTCTCAAACTCCGTCCGGGCGCGGACAACCACCTTGCCCCGTCCGGTGGCGTAGGCTGCGCGGATGCCGGACCTGCCCATGATGATGCCGCCGGTGGGGAAATCCGGGCCGGAAATGTGTTCCATCAGGTCGGACATGGTAGCTTCCGGGTCGTCCAGGACGCAGACACAGGCGTTGATGACCTCAGTGAGGTTGTGGGGCGGGATATTGGTTGCCATGCCAACGGCAATACCGCTGGAACCGTTCACCAGAAGGTTCGGAAACCGGCTGGGCAGTACACGAGGCTCTTTTCTCGTCTCGTCAAAGTTGGGATCCCAGTCCACCGTCTCCTTGTCGATGTCCCGGAGCATTTCGTTGGAAATTTTGCTCAAACGGGCCTCGGTGTAACGGTAGGCCGCCGGGGGGTCGCCGTCCACGGAGCCGAAGTTGCCGTGACCGTCCACCAGCATGTAGCGCATGGAAAAGTCCTGCGCCAGACGCACCATGGCGTCGTAAACAGAAGCGTCGCCATGGGGATGGTATTTACCCAAAACGTCACCGACACAGGTCGCGGATTTCTTAAAGGGCTTGTCGGAGGTCAGGCCGCTTTCGTACATTGTGTACAGAATCCGGCGGTGGACAGGCTTCAGGCCGTCCCGGACGTCCGGCAGGGCCCGGCCCACAATAACGGACATGGCGTATTCAATATAGGACTTCTCCATTTCGTCCACCAGATTGCTCTGGGTAATCACCTGATCCGGGAAACGGATGTCCTCGGGTTTATAACTGCGGTTATGTGCCATACAGCACCTCCATTTATTTGAGTGTGGAGGGTGCAGAGTGGAGAGTGGAGTTATTCTCAGTTTCTCCACTCTTCACTCTCAACTCTTCACTCTTAGATATCAATATTCACGGCGTACTTTGCGTTCCGCTCGATCCATTCTTTCCGCGGCTCCACCTGCTCGCCCATGAGGACGGTGAAAATTTCGTCGGCCCGGCGGGCGTCCTCCAGCGTAATCCGGCGCAGGGTGCGCTTTTCGGGGTCCATGGTGGTCTCCCACAGCTCGTGGGGATCCATTTCGCCCAGGCCCTTGAACCGGCTGATGTCCACCTTGGCGTTGGGGTTGTCGGCGCGCATCTGGCTGGAAATCTGATCCCGCTGCTCGTCGGAGTAGGCAACCTTCACGGTTTTGCCCCGGGTCAGCTTGTACAGCGGCGGCACGGCGGAATAGACGTAGCCGTGTTCAATCAGGGGCCGCATATACCGGAAGAAGAAGGTCAGAAGCAGCGTCCGGATGTGGGCGCCGTCCACATCGGCATCGGACATAATGACAACCTTGTGGTAGCGCAGCTTTTCTAAGTCAAATTCATCGCCGATACCCGCGCCCAGCGCCACAATCAGGGGATACAGCTTGTCGTTGCCGTAAATTTTGTCGGCCCGGGCCTTTTCCACGTTGAGCATCTTGCCCCACATGGCGAGGATGGCCTGGAACCGGGAGTCCCGGCCCTGAATGGCGGAGCCTGCGGCGGAGTCGCCCTCGACGATGTAGATTTCGCAAAGCTCCGGGTCCCGCTCGTTGCAGTCCTGCAATTTATCCGGCATCTGCCCGGATTCCAGGCCGGTTTTCCGGCGGATGGATTCCCGGGCCTTCCGGGCGGCCTCTCTGGCCCGGTTTGCCATCATGGCCTTATCGAGAACCGCCTTGGCAATCTGGGGGTGCTCCTCAAAGAAGGTGGTGAGCTGGTCGTTTACAATCTGGTCAACCAGCGTGCGGATATAGGCGTTGCCCAGCTTGGCCTTGGTTTGACCCTCGAACTGGGCGTCCGTCAGCTTCACGGAGATGATGGCAGTGATGCCCTCCCGGCAGTCGTCACCGGAAACCTTGTCGTCGCCCTTGATGATGCCGTTTTTCACGCCGTAGTTGTTAAGGACTCTCGTCAGTGCGGTTTTGAAGCCGGTTTCGTGCATACCACCCTCGGGGGTGCGCACGTCGTTGGCAAAGGACAGCATGAATTCATTGTAGCCGTCATTGTACTGCACGGCAATTTCCGCGGAGGCGTCGCCCTTGCTGCCACGCATGTAGATCACTTCGTCGTGGAGGGGGGTTTTGTTCCGGTTGCACCAGGCGGCAAACTCCTTGATGCCGCCCTCGTAGCACATGGTCTCAGAAATCTGCTTTTCATCGTCCCGGTCATCGGTGATGGTGATGGTGAGGCCGGCGTTCAGGAAGGCCTCCTCCCGCATCCGCTCGTGGAGAATCTCGTAGTCATAGACCAGCGTGTCGAACATCTCCGGGTCGGGCTGGAAGGTGACCTCGGTGCCTACCTTGTCGGTTTTGCCCACTACCTTCATTTCCTGAGTGATGGCGCCCCGGGCGAATTTCATTTCGTAAATTTCGCCGTTTTTGTGCACCCGCACCCGCAGCCACTCGCTGAGCGCGTTGACAACCGACGCGCCCACGCCGTGCAGGCCGCCGGAAACCTTGTAGCCGCCGCCGCCGAACTTGCCGCCGGCATGGAGCACCGTGTACACCACTTCCAGCGCGGGCCGTCCGGTCTGGGGCTGAATGTCCACGGGGATGCCGCGGCCATCATCGGTGACGGTGATGGAGTTGCCGGGGTTGATGGTGACGGTGATGTGCTTGCAGTAGCCCGCCAGGGCTTCATCGATGGCGTTATCCACGATTTCGTAGACCAGATGGTGAAGGCCCGAGCTGGACGTAGAGCCGATATACATACCGGGCCGCTTGCGCACCGCTTCCAGCCCTTCCAGCACCTGAATCTGGGAGCCGCCGTATTCCTGTGTTACTTTCGTTTCGTCAGACATAATTTCCTCCAAAAAGTGTGGAGTGTGCAGAGTGGAGTGTGGAGTTATGGTATCGCCTTCGGCGATTGATTGAATATCTGCGAAGCAG
Organism: uncultured Clostridia bacterium; assembly: GCA_945948535.1. GTDB lineage: Bacteria > Bacillota > Clostridia > Oscillospirales > Oscillospiraceae > Faecousia. Next base: position 68,588 of record CAMFBN010000007.1, on the reverse strand, counting down.
ATACCATAACTTCACTCTTCACTCCCCACTCTTCACTCTGAAATAACGTTTCCGTTCTTAATTGCAATGGTCTTTCCCAATTTCGTAAACCGTCCTTCCTCGCAGCAGGTAATGAACACCTGTCCCGAGGAAATCTGGTTGAGCACAAAGTCCTGTCGGCCCGGGTCCAGTTCCGACAGTACATCGTCCAGAAGCAGCACCGGCTCTTCGCCCCATTCCCGGCCCATCAGCTCCCGCTGGGCAAGCTTCAGGCTGATGGCTGCGGTGCGGGTCTGGCCCTGAGAGCCGTAGGCCTTCAGGTCGATGCCGGACAGAGTCACGGTAAAATCGTCCTTGTGGGGGCCAGTGAGACATTGCCCGGTTTCCAGCTCTGCCCGATGGTGGAGCTGCTGGTGTTCCAGCAGGTTGTCCGTGAGGACGGACACCGGGGCAAATGGGTCTGTGACCGTGGATACCGTTTTGTATTCCAATTTGAATTCTTCCGCGCCGCCGGAAAACTGATTATGGTAAACCGCCGCTGCTTTGCCAAGAGCGTCATAGTACCTCGCCCGATAGGAGATGAGCAATGCGCCCACCTGACACAATCGGGTATTGAATTCCGGCAGAATCTCTAAAATTGCCGGATTTTCAAAATGATCCTTGAGAATTCGGCTCTTCTGATCGAGGATGCGGTGATACTCCGTCAGGGCCGCGTCATAGTTGGGGCGAAGTTGACATAACCCGGAATCTCCGAACCTTCGCCGCTGGGACGCGCCCATTTTCAAGATCATCAGGTCTTCGGGGCAGAACAGCACCGTGGGCAGCACCCCGGCGATGTCGGAAACCGCCTTCTTTTTCGCCCCGTTGCGGAAAATCTGCCGGGGACGGCTGCCGGGAAAGAGAAGGAACCGAAGAGATTGTTCCCGTTCCTGAGAGAAAACAGACCCCGCAATTTCCCCAAAATCCGCGCCGAAGCGGATCAGCTCCGCGGTTTTCTGGGCACGGAAGCTCTTTCCCGCGCCCAGATAGGCGATGGCTTCCAGCAGATTGGTTTTCCCCTGGGCGTTGTCGCCCACGATGAGATTCACCCCGGGGGCAAATTCCAACTCCGCCTGTTCATAATTGCGGAAGCAGCGCAGCTGTAAGGAATTCAGCCTCATGGCTTTTCCGTGATGGCGTAGACTGAGCCATCGAATGTGAAGGTGTCGCCGGGGCGCAGCTTCCTGCCCCGCATGGTGCACGCTTCCCCGTTCACCTGCACCTGCCCTTCCTGAATCAGCACCTTGGCCTCGCCGCCGGAATACACAACGTTGGCATACTTCATGGCGTCCTGCAATTTGATAAATTCCGTGGTGATTTCCAGCGGAATGGAATTGTCCTTCTTTTTGACTACTACTTTCATAATAAACCTCTTAATTTGAAAAGGCAACGATACCGAGCAAAGCCCAATAGTGTAACAAATACACAGAGCCTGAGCACGTATTGTCCGGCGGCACTGCCGCCTTATCCGTTCTTAATGCGGACGGGCAGCACCATGTAGGCAAAATCGTGTTTGTCATCGGCGGGGGTCAGAACGATGGGGCTTAACCCGTTGGTCAGCTCCAGCGTGACTTCCTCGCTGGGAATCACCCGCAGAGCGTCGGCAAGGTAGCGCACATTGAAGCCAATTTCCAGCTCCCTGCCGTCGCCGGCAAAGGCGCACTTGTCCTCCGCCGCGCCGATGGTGGTGTTGGTGCGCATCAGAAGCTCATTGTTGCCGAACACGCAGCGCACGGGGCTTTTGTACTTTTCGGACACGATCAGGCCTACCCGCTCCACGGAAGAAGCCAGGTCGCTGACGCTGGCGATCAGCTTGATGGGGCAGTTTGTGGGCACCACCCGCCGCCAATCGAGGAATTCCCCTTCCAGCAGACGGCACACCAGCGTAGCCTTGCCGATCTGGAACAGAATATGCTTGGGGCCCAGGGTAAACAGGGCGTTTTCCTCGATGTCCGTGACGATCTTCTCCACTTCTTTCAGTCCCGGCGAGGGCACCACGAAATTCATCTCCCGTCCGGTGCTCTCTTCCGGATGGTAGGTACGCCGGGCCAGCCGGAAGCCGTCCACGGCAATGGTGGTAATGGAATCGTTGGTCACTTCAAACTTGACGCCGGTGTGGATGGGCCGGCCCTGATTTTCCGACACGGCAAAAATGGTACCGGAAATCAGCTCCTTCAGCTGGCACTGAGGAATCGCCACAGGCCGTCCGCTGTTCACATCCGGCAACTCCGGGTAATCCTCGGCAGACTCGGCGGAAATGGTAAAGGAAGCATAGCCCGCCCGGATGGAAACCTTGTAATCCTCGCCCACCACCACGGTGACAGGCCCTTCAGGCAGCCTGCGGATAATGTCGCCAAAGAGTCTGGCAGGCAGAATGCACTCGCCGGGGTCGGACACTTCGGCCTCAATATCATAGGTAATGGCGGTCTCCATGTTATAGCCCGTCAGGCTCAGGCCCACCTCGGCCTTACATAGAATACCCTCGATGACAGACAGGCTGCTCTTTTGAGCCACAGTGCGTCCCGCGATATTCAGGCCTGTTACCAGCATATTTTTTTCACAGGTAAAGCGCATAGCGTTCATCCCTTCTTTGGAAAAATAAGAAAGATTATATACTCTTTCATAAGTTTGGGTAGTATTAACAGTATTAGTAGGAACTTATGTGGAAAAGTGGCATTTGCCCTAGAGCCGCAACCACTTTTTTTCCACAGCCGGATGTGAGATTTTCCACAGCCATCCACAGCTGCATGTGGAGAAAATTTTTGCTCTGGTTTTTCCACAGAAAAGTTTTCCACATTCCACAAGGGCTGTGGAAAAAGTTTGGAGTGTGAAGAGTGGAGTGTGGAATTATGGTATCGCCTTCGGCGATGATTTAAATAATCTGCGAAGCAGATACCATAACTTCACTCTTCACTCTCCACTCTCCACCCTCAATCACAAACATGAATTGATGTTTGCAGTAATATCTCTTACGTTGTTCTGCACGTTGCTGTCTCCGTTTTTCAGCGCGACTTCGACCTTGCGGATGGCGTACAATGCGGTGGAGTGGTCTCGGCCGAATTCCTTGCCAATGTCCGGTAGGCTCAGGTTGGTGAGCTTGCGGATCAGGTACATAGCCATCTGCCGGGCCTCAGCGGTGCCCTTGTTTTTCTGGGTGCCCCGGAGCACGGATTCGTCCACGTTGTAGAATTTGCAGACCTGCGTGATGATCAGATTGGGGGTCGGCAGGGCGTTACCCTCGCTCTTGAACATGTCGTCAATGGCCCGGGAGATGTTGGGCAGATCCAGGGGCATGTTATTGAGGTCCCGGTAGGCCAGTATTTTCTTCACGGTGCCTTCAATCTGCCGGACGTTGCTGGTGATGTTCACTGCGATGTAGTTGCACACGTCGTCGGGAAGCTCCAACCCCAGCTGTTTCGCCTTGTTTTTGAGAATGGCCATGCGGGTTTCATAGTCCGGCGGGTTGATGTCCGCGGTGAGGCCCCAGAGAAACCGGCTGCGCAGCCGCTCCTCCAGGGTCAGCATATCGTCGGGCTTCCGGTCGGAGGTCAGAACAATCTGCTTGTGCTCCTCGTAGAGCTTGTTGAAGGTATGGAAAAATTCCTCCTGGGTGGATTCCTTGCCGGCGATAAACTGAATATCATCCACAAGAAAAAGGTCTGCTTCCCGGTATTTGCTTCGAAATTCGATATTTTTACCGTTTTTAATGGCGTCAATCAATTCATTCGTGAACTGGTCGCCCTTGATGTAGACAATGTTGGCGTTGGGATTTTCCTTGCGAATGCCGTTGGCGATGGCATAGAGCAGGTGGGTCTTGCCCACGCCGGGAGGACCGTAGATGAACAGGGGGTTATACACCTGTCCCGGGGTTTTGGTCACGGCGATGGCGGCGGAGTGGGCGAAGCGGTTGGAGGGGCCAACCACGAAATTATCGAAGGTGAACTGGGGATTAAAGTCCATGGCGGTGGGGTTCTTTCCCTTGGCCTTCCGGGCGTTCAGCTCCTCGTCGCCGAAAACCAGGAGCTTGGCGTCGGAGTTGAAAATTTCCTTCAGGGCGTCCTGAATCAGGTCGGTGCACCGGCGGCGGATGATCTCCCGACGAAAATCCGAGGGAGAATAGAGAATCAGATTGTTTTCGTTCAGCTCCACGACCTCCGCGTCGTCAAACCAGGCGGAGATGGTCACGGCGCCCAGACGCTCCTCAATATAGCTCAGGACCTTCGCCCAGACATAGGCGGATGAATACATAATCCGGCTCCTTTCCGTGCATTTGTCAATCCCGGAAACCGGGCCGGCAGGCCCCTTCCGGACAGAATCTTTCACCCTAAATTTTATCACATTTCAACAGAAAACACAAGGGATTTTTAGGGAAAATTAAGGGAAGATCGGAACGATTGCCGTCGGTTTGGGTAAGCTGTCTGCGGACAAACGTATTTTCCTCACGGACGGGTGGACATACCCCCCACAAAGCCGGGAAAAGCCGTCTTTTTTTTCGTCACTTTGCGCCTTGACCGGGAAAATAAGCTATGTTAAAATCTAGTATCAAGTACCCTGCAAAATCAGAAACTCCACTCTTCACTCTTCACTCTCCACACTTATTACATATGCGTACATTGAAAAAAGCATGGACCTATCTTGTCATCGCCGCGGTGGCGCTTATCGCCTCCGTGAACTATGAATTGTTTGTCTTCCCCAACCAGTTTGCTCCCGCCGGCATCAACGGCATCTGCACCATGATCCAGTATGTGACCCATATCAGCGTGGGCTATCTGAGTCTGGTTGTGAATGTGCCTTTGGCGCTGCTGTGCTATCTCAAGGTCAGCAAGCCCATTGCCCTGCGGAGCATGGTGTATGTGGTTACCTTCTCTCTGGGCCTTTTATTGCTGGATCACGTTGACCTCAGTCCCTACGCCTATGTGACGAAAAATGGCACCAGCAAAATTCTGGGGCCGTTGGTGGCAGGCGTTATTCAGGGGTATGTCTACTCCATTCTGGTGAAGGCCAGCGCCTATACCGGCGGCACGGATTTTGTCTCCGCCATCGTGCACAAGTACGCCCCGGAGAAAAGCGTGCTGGGCATTTCCTTCGTGCTGAACGCGGTGGTAGCCGTGTCCAGCTACTTCGTCTACGGGCACCAGATGGAGCCGGTGATCCTGTGCATCCTCTACAGTTTTATGTCAACCAATGTGGGGGAGCGGCTGATGAAGTCCGGCCGGTCTGCCATTGCCTTTGAGATCATTACCGATTATCCCGACGAAATTTCTCAGGACATCATCCGGGACATCCATCACACCACCACCCTGATTCCCGGCAAGGGCATGTACTCCGGGCGGGAAACCAGCGTGCTGCTGTGCGTGGTGAACAAGACCCAGATTGCCGCGGTGAACCGGATCATCCGGCGTTACCCAAACACCTTCGCCATTGTGAACCCGGTCAGCGAAATCTTGGGCAACTTCCACAAGCTCAGTTCCAAGGGCAAGGAAGTGACCGAGGTGCTGGACGCGGGTGACGGAAAGACGCTGTGATTAATTGACAATTGAAAATTGACAGTTGACAATTGCGGTTTCGCTTCGCGATAAATAATTATCATCCCCGAAGGGGATACCTTAATTGTCAATTGTTCATTGTCAATTGTCAATTTTTGCTCCCCACAGTTTTTGATAACCGTAAAATCTAATTATGATATATAAATAAAACAGGAGGAACCCCCATGGCTTACTACTATCCGGAACCCAGCCACACCTTCAGCGAGTACCTGCTCATCCCCGGCTATACCTCCGAGGACTGTATCCCTGATCGGGTCAGCCTCAAGACTCCTCTGGTCAAGTACCGCAAGGGCGTGGAAGAGCCTGCCCTCAGTCTGAACGTGCCCCTGACCTCCGCCGTCATGCAGTCCGTGTCCAACGACACTCTGGCAATCGCCCTTGCCAAGGAGGGCGGCATCAGCTTCATTTTCGGCTCCCAGTCCATTGAGAATCAGGCCGCCATGGTGGCTAAGGTCAAGGGCTACAAGGCCGGCTTCGTCACCTCCGCCTCCAATCTGACCCCCGACGCAACCCTTGCCGATGTGCTGGCCTTGAAGGCCAAGAACGGCTTTTCCACCGTTGCCATCACGGAAGACGGCACCGCCAACGGAAAACTGCTGGGCATCGTCACCAGCCGGGACTACCGCGTTTCCCGGATGGAGCCCTCCGACAAGGTCAGCGACTTCATGACCCCCCGGGAAAAGCTGGTCACCGCTCCCAAGGAGACCACCCTGAAGGAGGCCAACGACATCATCTGGGCTCACAAGCTGAACAGCCTGCCCATCGTGGACGAAAATGACCACCTTATGTACTTCGTCTTCCGCAAGGACTACTCCTCCCACAAGGAAAATCCCTTGGAGCTGCTGGACGACAAGAAGCGCTACCTGGTTGGCGCGGGCATCAACACCCGGGACTACGCCACCCGTATCCCCGCCCTGCTGAACGCCGGCGCCGACGTGCTGGTTATCGATTCCTCTGAGGGCTACACCTGCTGGCAGGAAAAGACCATCAAATGGGTGCGGGACAACTACGGCGACACCGTGAAGATCGGCGCGGGCAACGTGGTGGACCGGGACGGCTTCCTGTTCCTTGCCAAGGCTGGCGCGGACTTTGTCAAAGTCGGCATCGGCGGCGGCTCCATCTGCATCACCCGTGAAACCAAGGGCATCGGCAGAGGTCAGGCTACCGCTCTCATCGAGGTTGCCGCGGCCCGGGACGAGTACTTCAAGGAGACCGGCATCTATGTGCCCATCTGCTCCGACGGCGGTATCGTCCACGATTACCACATGACCCTGGCTCTGGCTATGGGCGCGGATTTCCTGATGCTGGGCCGGTACTTTGCCCGGTTCGACGAGTCTCCCACGAATAAGGTGATGATGAACGGCGCCTACATGAAGGAGTACTGGGGCGAAGGCTCCAACCGTGCCCGGAACTGGCAGCGCTACGATCTGGGCGGCTCCGCCAAGCTGAGCTTTGAGGAAGGCGTGGACTCCTACGTCACCTATGCCGGTTCTCTGCATGACAATGTGGAGGCCTCCCTGTACAAGGTGAAATCCACCATGTGCAACGTAGGCGTGACCAACATCCCCGACCTCCAGCGGGACGCCAAGCTGACGCTGGTATCCTCCGTGTCCATCGTGGAAGGCGGCGCCCACGACGTGACCCTGCGTTCCACTTCCAATGTGAAGTAAGGCCGCGGGGCGGCCAGCCAATGCGTTACGAACGCTGGCGGTAGTCGTTGCACCATTGGGCACTGCTCGGTATCGTTACCTGAGTTCGTTGGGCGGAGTCATGACTCCGCCGATCAGGCAGGATATTCGAATTATTATGGTCGAATGGAAACAGAGCGGTTCTCATTTATTCCAGACATTATGTAATCGATACCGTAGGGCGGGGTCATGACCCCGCCCTACGGAGCGGAAACAGGGCGGGTCAACGCGACCCGCCCTGTTTTTCATCGATATACGTCATAATATCCGATACATTGCAGTCAAGAATTTTACACAGCTCGTTGACAGTATGTGTGGAAATATTCTCGCCCCGCTTGATTGCATAGTAGTTTGACTGTGGAAAGCCCATCTTAAAAAGACGATAGGAAGTAATTCCTTTTTCCTTCATTGTCTGAAACAGTGGCTCATAGCTGATCAACGTTCCCCGCCCCCTGAGAAACTATGGTTCGCATGTTTTGTTTTTCCGTAGCGAGGCCTTAAGGCAGACCAGAGTATCAGATAGTATTTTTGTCTCCGTTGGGTCACAATCAGAAATCAGTTCTGTAAGCCAATTATCACAAATCGGTTTTCCAGCCTTGATTTCTCTGCACAATAATTCATCCGCTGAGCATTCCAGAACATTCAGCAGCGTGACAAACACGTCAAAGCTGGGAACAGTTGTTCCACCTTCAATATGACTCATATGGCTTGGCCCAATACCAATCAGCTCGGATAGTTTCTCCTGTGTGTATCCCCGTTCAATTCTCTTTTGTTTTATTCGCTGTCCAATATCAACATAGTCAATAGCCATAGGAAACACTCCTGTATTTTAATACAGATGTATTGTAAATACAGATAGCATATGATAGAATGATGTAATAATACAGATGTACTTTCAAAACAATTTGGAGGGGAAGTATGTTGGGTAACTATGAGGAAGAAATTCTAACCCCCAGTTATCACGGTGAACTGTGCCGTCACAATGGGGAAAATCCGGAATTTGAAATTGCCTGCGACGAATGCGATTATTACTTATTCTGCTTCCCGGACTGGAAAAATAATGAAATCTTTCTGTTGACAGCACCTTCGTCCCCTGCTAAACTGAAATCATCCCATTAAGAATGAGAGGGGAAAACCATGGAAAACAACTACATCGATCCCGAATACGTGCCTCCCTACGCCAAAAAATCCACGGATATGTCTGTGGGCGCGTGGGTGGGGACCTTGATCCTCACGGCAATTCCTATCGTCGGCTTCATCTGCCTCATCGTCTGGGCGGTGAGCAGTTCCCCGGAGAAGCGCTCCCGGAAGAATTGGGCCATCGCCCAGTTTATTCTCATGCTGATCTGCCTGGTTCTGACCATCGCGCTGGTAGCTGTATACGGTTCCGCCATCGCGAACCTGCTGCGGATGTAACACAGCAGCGCCCCGGAGAAATCCGGGGCGTTTGACTGTCTGAATAGTTTACATAACATAATTCCATAATTTTCGACATATTTTATCGACAGCAGTTTTCCACATTTTCCACAGTTTTTTCCACAGGCCCTGCCGGAAAACCTGTGGATTTGAAAGGGCTATTGGGCTGGGTACAGAAAAAACTCCACAGCTTTACACAAAACTGTGGAGTTTCCTTTGTTGACATAACAAGTTATCCGAACAGCAGCCGGGCGGAGAAGACCCGGGTGTCCTGCTCGTCTTCGGCGCGGTGAGCGTCCATGTACAGGCAGTTTTCCTCGGGGAAGTCCCACCGCAGATTCAGGGTCTGGCCCTCCCGGGCTTCACTTAAGTAGCACACAGTGAACTCTCGAATTTCATGCCCGGCGTGGTAGCCGCTGGGCAGCAAATCGGCAATCCAGTCCAAATACCGGCAGTTGTTCATGTGCCCGTTCCGGTCAAGGTCGGTGAAGCACACGGTGCGCTCCCGGCTGCTGCGCAGCGCCTTGACGGGCAGGCCCATGGGGACTGTGAGTTCGTTGCCCCGGAGGGTGCCTGCCACGGAAATGCCGCTCTTGCCCGGCAGAATCATGTTCCGGGTGTCCAGATCCATCAGCACCCACAGGCTGATGGAGCGGAAAAGCTCATTGCCCTGCTTGTCGTAGGCCACCATGGACCGTGGGTAGGCCACTCTTGTGGTGGGCATGGGCCAGGTTTCGATGTGGATGGTCTCTCCCAGCCGGGGAAGCCGGGAAACCTGTACCTTATGCCGGGTGACGGCCCAGAACATCCGCTGCCGGGCAAGCACGTCATAGCCCACGGTCAACTCCGTACTGTGCATCCCTGCCACCTGCTGGGCGTAGAACAGGATCATAGAAGGGCGAAGCCGCCCATAGCAGTCCACATCCCGCTCACTGACTTCAAAATCTGCCTGATAAATTGGTTCCATTTCACATTACCTCGATCGAATTAAGAGTGAAGTGTGGTGAGTGGAGAGTGAAGAAACTTTCGTGGTGTCAACTCCACTCTTCACTCTCCACACTATAATTAACCATAGTTCGGCACGTCCTCGCCGAGGGTCAGCTCCATTCGGTACTGCTGGCCCCGGCTGTAGATGATGACCTCCACCACTTCGCCGACTTCATATTCGTAGATTGCCGTTTTCAGGTCGTCCGCGCTGACGATTCGGGTGTCGTCCAGATAGAGCAGCATATCGCCCTCCTGAATGCCCTTGGAGGCCGCGTCGCTGCCCGGGTCCACCTCGGTGATATACAGCCCCGCGGGCATCCGGTAGTAGTGCTGGTAGAAGGTGGACAGGGCCTCGCCGGTGATGCCCAGCGTGGGCCGCCCGGAGACGTAGCCCTGCGCGATGATCTGATCGACAATTTCCTTGACCTGAGTGCTGGGAATGGCGAAGCCCAGACCTTCCACACCGGCGGTGTCGGTAAAAGCGCCGATTTTCATGGTGTTGATGCCGATGACCTGCCCGTAGCAGTTGATGAGCGGCCCGCCGGAGTTGCCAGAATTCAGGGCGGCGTTGGTCTGGATCAGGGTCATGGTGCGCCCGTTCATATCCACGTCCCGGTTGATGGCGGAGACGATGCCGTCGGTGTAGGTGCCCCGGAAGGCGGCGCCCAGAGGATCGCCGATGGCTACCACCGTGTCGCCCACCCGCAGGGTAGAGGAATCGCCGAACTGGGCGGGGGTCAGGTCGGTGCAGTCAATGCGCAGCACAGCCAGATCGGAAATGTCGTCGCAGCCCACCAGCCTTGCGGAGAAGGTACGGTCGTCGGTGAGCTGGACGGTATAGGTGTGGGCATTCTCCACCACGTGGGCGTTTGTCACAATATATCCGTCAACGGAGAGCACCACCCCGGTGCCGGAGGACGCACTGCGGCTGCCCTGACAGGTGATGGACACCACAGAGGGGATGTTCAGGGTGTAGATATCCTGCAAAGACATACCGCCGCCCTCGGGAATATTGTCGATGCCCTTGGGCGCCGCCTGCAAATTCATGGTGGCGTTGGGAGCGGAAACGGCGGCAGGCGCGGCAGGCTGGGTGGGCGCTGTCTTCTCCACCGCTTCCACGGTAGGCTCGGTGGTGAAGGAGATAGCCAGTTCCTCCTCCCGCTTGTCGGTATTCAGTTCCCGAAACAGGCGAATATTCATCAGGCTCAGCATGGTGACGATGCCGCACAGAAAAATAATCAGAATCAGCATCAGCGCCACCAGCGCGCCCCGGTTTTTCGGTGGTTCCGTAGGCCCGTTTCCGTATACGCGGTCGTCCCAGTCGGGATAGTTATGATATCGTTCGCTCATAGACAACCTCAGTAATAGAGTTGAGAGTTGAGAGTTGAGAGTGGAGTTAGGATTCAGGTGTAACAACTCCACCCTCCACTCTTCACTCTCCACACTTAATTAACAAGCGGCATGGTGAAGGTAAATTCCGTCTTGCCGTCCTTGGAGCTTACGGAGATGTTCTCCCCGTGGCAGCAGACGATGGTCTTGACGATATACAGGCCCAAGCCCCAGCCGTCCCGGTTTTTCGAGCGGGACTTGTCCAGCTTGTGGAACCGGTCGAAGACCAGCGGCAGCTCCTCCGGCGGGATGGTCTCGCCGTCATTGGATACCGACACATAGGCCTTGCTGCCGCCCTCCCGAATGGTCAGGCCCAGAGTGCCGCCCTCGGGGCAGAACTTCACCGCGTTGTCCAGCAGATTGTAGATCACCTGGGTGATGTAGTCCTGATTTGCCATGGTGTACACCGGGTGCTCCGGGAAATTCACGTCCACGTTCAGCTTTTTGTCGTTGATTTTCTTCTCAAAGGTGATGAGCACCTGCCCGGCGCACTCCTCCAGATCAAAGTGCATCTTCTTTTCCTCGGGAATGCCCTGCTCCTTCTGGAGCTGGGAGATGTCCAGCATACTGCGCACCAGACGGCTCAGGCGTTTTGTCTCGTCGGAGACGATGCGCAGATAGTGGTCCCGCTTTTCCGCGGGAATGGTGCCGTCCAAAATGCCGTCCACATAGCCGGAAATGGTGGTCATGGGGGTTTTCAGCTCGTGGGATACGTTGGCCACAAATTCCTGCCGCTGATATTCGCTCTTTTGCAGGGAGGAGGCCATGTTGTTGAAGGCCAGGGCCAGCTCCTCCATTTCCTCGCTGGAATCCTCATCGATTTTCACCCGGGCGTCCAGATCGCCGTGACCGAAGGCCGTCGCCGCCTTGGCAAGCTCCTTGAGGGGCTTACTTTCCCGCCGGGCGAAGGCCATGACCCCCAGCACGGCGATAAGCACCACGAATACGGATACGGTGAGAAAAATATTGGAGATTTTATTCAGAACCTGCTTCGTGCCGGCGGTGGGGGTGGACACGATGACGATGCCCAGCCGCTGCTCGCCGCTGACGATGGGGGCGGACACCACATAGCGTTCCTCGTCGTAGAGGTTGCGGATGGTGCCGGTGGCGCTGTAGCCGCCGTTTTCATAGACCTTGTCGAGGAAATCCTGATTGAGCTGCCAGCCGTCGTAGGCACAGCCGTTCAGAGAGCCGGAGCAGAGGGTAATGTAGCCGTCGTTGTCGCAGATCACAAGGTCGGCGTTGGTGATCTGGGATACTACGTCCAGATTCAGCATCAGGTCCCGGCTGGCGAGATTTCCGTCCATGCCGTAGGCGCCCGCCAGATTGGCGACCACCTGAGAATCCTGGGTCAGCCGGGAAACGGTGGTATCCTCCAGAAAGCTGTTGATCTGAATCTGGAAGGAAGCGCCGAGAATGGTCAGCGTCAGCAGCAGGATAGTGGCAGCCATGGAGAAATTACGGCTGAAGGAGCTTTTCATCGAAGGGGGCACCTCTTTCTTTTCTACCACAAAATGTATAGTTTTATTATAGCATAACGCTTCCGTATTTCAACAGGGGCAAAAAAAGTTTACAATTCCGGAAATTCTCCGCTCACACCCGGGGCTATCGGCGTCAGAGCGCTGCCGGAATGAATTGGGGCAATCAGAGAATTCTGATTCTCCGGGCGGTTCTGCGGATGCGCAATCGGCACGTTTCCACAGAAAAAAACCTTCCCCCGCAGGGGAAGGTTAACATAAGTTCTACAGCACCATCAGCAGGGTGCCTGCGGTGATCAGGGCCGCGCCGGCGATGGATTTCCATGTAAACTTCTCGTGGAGAAACGCAAAGGCCAGCACCAGTGTGAACACCACGCTGAGCTTGTCCACAGGCACCACCTTGGACGCGTCGCCGATTTGCAGCGCCCGGTAGTAGCACAGCCAGCTGGCGCCCGTGGCAAGGCCCGACAGAATCAGAAACAGCCAGCTTTTCCGGCTGATGCTCCCGATGCCGCCCTGGGCGTCGGTCAGAAACACCATGCCCCAGGCCATCACCAGCACCACTCCGGTACGGATGGCGGTGGCGAGATTGGAGTTCACCCCGTCAATGCCCACCTTGGCAAGAATCGAGGTCAGCGCCGCGAATACGGCAGAACCCAGCGCCAGAACGAACCACATAAAACCCATCTTCTTTCTATAAATCCTCAACTTCCACCATTTCCTCTCTCAGTTCGCTGCGGCGGACCAAGTAGCGGCGGATGGCGAACAGCCCGGCGATGCAGGCGATGCAGGCCACATTGCTCCAGGGGTCGTCATGGCTCAGCACCACGTGACGGGTGATGGCCACGGTGAGCACCTCCAGAATGTTGGCGGGGGTGGTGTCGATGAGCATTCGCACAAATTCCAGACCCACCACAATGGTCAGAATGTGATGCAGCATGGTCTCCACGTTCTCGAAATATCCGGCTCCGGACAGAACCATATGGTAAAGCTCCAGCGCCAGCGAGCCAAGGAGGGCGAGAATGGTCATTACCGCGATGAACCGCTCGATATAATGCAGCACCCAGCGCAGGGTGTGGTCGATTACGCTGTCCCGGTGCACGGCCTTGTCAATCTTGGCCTGAATTTTCGGATTGTCGGAATGGGGAATATTTTCGCTCATAAGTAAGCCTCCTTCATGGGGGATTTCCTGTACATTATAGCAAAAAACAGCGAAAAAAGCAACGGAGATTTTGTAGGAAATGGACTTCAATCGTCCGCGAAGCGGACACCTCAGTTCTGCATTTTGCATTATTTTTGAAAGTGGTTCTGCATTTCTTTTCTCGCCGCTTCCATCTCCAGCTTCAGCTCCCGGGCGGACATCCGCAGTACGCCGCTGTGAAAGCTGGACAGCTGCACCAGCGCGTCGGAGGTGGCTACCCGCACTGCGTAGCTGCCGCCGGTTTCGTAGGCCAGCGCCTGAATGTAGGCGTCCGCCGTTTCGCCCTCCTTGGTGTAGACCACCTGAATGTTGTGAAACTGACGCTTTTGCCCGGGATTTCCCTTCTGTTTGTAGCCGTCGAATACCACCACCGTCCGGCATTTGGTGTAGCCGGCGTAGCTGCTCAGCAGATCACACAGCCGCCGTCTCGCGGCGTCCAGATCGGAGCGGGCCAGTTCCGCCAGCTCCTCCCAGGCGAAAATAATGTTGTAGCCGTCCACAATCAGGTACCTGTTTTTCGGCGGGGCAATGGTCACTTCCTCGGTTGCCGGGCGGTTCTCTGCCTTAACCCCGTACTGGGGGCGACGGATGGCACCGAACTCCCGCTCCATGATGGCTTCCAGCGCCTTGTCCTCAAGGTGCAGGTTCCGGGTCAGAAGCTGGGGGGCTTTTTCCTCCTTCAGGCCGCTTTCCAAATGCATATAGTCCTTCACCTGATCCCACCGGACGTTAAAGCCCGCCCCGTGGGCGCAGAACACGGAATCCGGGGTGTTGTCAAGATCGCTTTCCGGGTCGTAGGCCGCCTCCGCAATGACAGTCTCGGCATTGTGGCAGGGGGCGTAGCCGTGCAGACTCAGCTGTAAGCGGCCCATTCCCTGCGTATAAGCGGCAAGGGTTTCCGCGTAGTCCTTCACCTCGGCGGCGGGCACCAGCCCCCGTAGGGTGGACAGGGCGCCGGAAGCCTCCGGGGCCTCGAACTGCCCGCCCATGGCCCGGATGTCGGTGATGCCCCTGCCGATCTGCTCGGTGGGCACCGTGAGAATAAAGTCGTACCACGGCTCCAGCAGCACGGATTTTGCCTGCATCAGCCCCTGCCGCACCGCCCGGTAGGTGGCCTGCCGGAAGTCGCCGCCCTCGGTGTGTTTCAGGTGGGCTTTGCCAATCAGCAGGGTGATCTTCATGTCCGTAATGGGCGCGCCGGTGAGGACGCCCCGGTGGGTCTTTTCCGCCAGATGCGTGAGAATCAGCTTCTGGTAATTGCCGTCCAGCACGTCCGTGGGGCAAACGGTGTCGAAAACCAGCCCGCTGCCCCGGGGCAGGGGCTCCAACAGCAGGTGTACCTCGGCATAGTGGCGCAGGGGCTCAAAATGACCCACGCCTTCCACGGTATTTTCAATGGTTTCCTTATAAAAAATCCGCCGGTCATCCAGCCCCACGTCCAGAGAAAACCGCTGCTTCACCAGCGCCTGAAAGATTTCCAGTTGCACCCGACCCATGATCTGCACATGAATCTGCCCGTTCTCCCACAGGAGCTTCAGTTGGGGTTCTTCCTCTTCCAGCAGCCGCAGCTTTGGCAGCACCGCCGCCGGGTCGGCCCCCGCCGGGAGCTTTACCCGGTAGGTCATCACCGGCTCCAATGTGCTTGCCTTTCCCTCCGGCTCCGCGCCGAGGGACTGGCCCGCGAAGGTCTGGGTCAGGCCCGTCACCGCAATCAGTTCTCCGGCTTCCGCGATTTCCGGGGCGGTGTACCTGTCGCCGGAATAGGAGCGCAGCTGCAATACCTTTTCCTCCACCGGTTCACCCTTGGCGTTTCGATAGGGCAGGGGGGAACGAACCTTCAGGCTGCCGCCGGTGATGCGCAGCCACGTCAGCCGGTTGCCCTGGGGGTCCCGGGAAATTTTGCAGACCTTTGCCCCAAATTCCGGCGGATAGTCCTTTTCCGGGGCGTAGATATCCAGAATTTCCAGCAGCTTGTCCACGCCCGTGAGCTTCAGCGCCGAGCCGAAGCAGCAGGGGAACAGCTTTCGTTTCTCGACCAGGCCCCGCAGATTCCCCGCCGTCACCGTGCCGGCTTCCAGATAGGTTTCCAGCAGCGCCTCGTCGCACAGGGCGGCATTTTCCGCGATTTTCTCAAAATTCTCCCCAAAATCCACGCAGCCGGGGGAAAGCTCCCGGCGCAGGGCTTCCATAAGTTTCTCTTTTTCCACCGTGGGCAGATCCATTTTGTTGATAAACAGGATAGTAGGCACGCTGTAGCGTTCCAGCAGCCGCCACAAGGTCAGGGTGTGAGCCTGCACCCCGTCGGTGCCGCTGATGACCAGCACCGCGCAGTCCAGCACCGGCAGAGTGCGCTCCGCCTCCGGGGCAAAGTCCACATGGCCCGGAGTGTCCACCAGCGTAACGCGCCGGTGGGCAGTTTCCAGCAGGGCCTGCTTGGAAAAAATGGTGATACCCCGGGAGCGTTCCAGCGCGTGGGTATCGAGAAAGGCGTCCTGATGGTCCACCCGTCCCAGCACCCGCCGTGCCCCAGCCGTATATAGAAGCGCCTCACTCAGCGTGGTCTTCCCCGCATCCACATGGGCCAACACACCAATACCACACGGTGTCTTTTTTGGCTGCTCAGGCATGATGTCAGCCCCCTTTCATAGTCTATTTTTTGTATTATACCATGAAAGGGGGCTATAGTCGATAGATCAGCGTGGATTTTTCTTACATTTGTGGTATTGCCCGCCTACAGGGTATCGTCACCTTGGAAGGTTTGGGTAAATTTGAATACGCACTTCTCCCTCGGGTTCCCGATAAATCGTTGCCCTTCTTATAACCAGTTTCCACAGGCTATTCTTCTCCTCCACAGTAAGCGCATCATAGCTATCCAGAATGTGCTGGGTGGTTGGGATCAGCTCAGATGCTGCCCGATTTCGCTTATTGCCTTCACTTTTCTGTCGAAGAAGGTCCGTTTCGGAATCCCGGAGCTGTTCAATCTCCTTTGACAGAGCTGCATTGCGCTTGCTGAACATCTCGACTGAGTAGATACCCTTTTCCAAATACTCACAAATTTTCTCCTGTTGGAGCTGCAAGCCGGTAAGCTGAATGTGAACTGTTTCCAAAGCCGTATCAATTGGGTCAACAGTCTGCGTTTGTGTCTGCTCAAGCTGGATTTGATATTCCTCAAGCCATTCCTCCATAGCATGGGGCGTTTTCTCGTCCATATGCACCACGGCGGATATAATCGTCTCGGAAGACTGCTTGCTCTGGATGAACTCAAGGGTATATTCAAAGAACTCCTTTACCTCCCGGGGCTTCTTGCCTTGAAAGAACTCCGGGCTGGCAGTAATCAGCGTCTCCACAACCCGGACGCTGTCCTTTCGTGCACGGCACCCGGCATCGGCAATTTGCTTTTCTGCCTCCGCCCGGTAGGAGCGGCAAGGCTTCCCTCTCTTTCCCGGAAAGTGCCCCAAGATACGCAGATAACCGCTGGATATGCCCGTTATCACATAGCATTCCCGCCGTCTTTTCTGCCAGAAGTAAATTATTTCCCAGCAGACAGTCCAGAAGGTGATTGACTGTGGGCAGAGCCTTCATCGCCTCGGCAAAGCGGGGATGAATGGGGTCACCCGGCTTCTCAGGACGATACCTCAGCTGCCAGATGCGAAGGTACCGGAGATATTCCCGGAGAATACAAATGCAGAGCTGCTCCAAATTCTGAAGCAACTCTGCATCATGCTTGGGAATATTCGCTATTGTGGATGGGCTCAGATTTCCGCCGAAATCCTCGGCAAGTTTTTTGACGGCATCCTTGAGGCTGATGCCGAATAGCCTTGCGGTAAAGTCGATGACATCACCGCTGGCGTGACATCCAAAGCAGTAGAAGCGATCATCAACTTTCATGCTGGGATTGTGATCCTCATGGAAGGGACATCGTACCATGCCGCTTCGGTTTACTGACAGCCCATACCTTTCGGCTGCCTGCCTCGTTGTCACAGATTGTTTTACAGTTTCAAAAAAATTCAAATTATCGCTCCTCCATTGTTATTGCACTTTGTTCGATTCTGTGTTAGAATATACGAACACTTGTTCTAAGGTTGCAATCCTGCAATGGCTCCTTTCCGACACAGGTAGTTGCCCTTTGGGGCATGTCTGGATTACCCCCTCACTAATAGGAAAAATAGGAGGGGGAAAACGGAACCACTTGCAGAAAAATTTCTAAAAAATTTTTGGAGGTGGCGGTTGTGGAGAATCTGGAAACCGCGCTGGAACCGGAAGGCACACGAAAAAAGCTGAAGCGGGAGCTTCGGGCAGAAGCCATGACCCGTTTGGAAGAGGCAGCCCGCACAGAAGCAGACTTTGAAAATGTGATATCCTGCTGGGACAAGCTGGACGCAAACCGGGAACGCAAGGAGCGGTATCATGAACCGATCCGGGGAGATATGACATTGGAGAATGGTCTGAAATACAACGGACGCATATTCCCGGAATGGATGTGCAGCGCAAATTACACTTCTGTCCGGCAGGGCCGCTATCTGGATGTGGTTTTCAACTGTCCCCATGAGTTAGGTGAGATAACCGGGCACCCCGTGCTCTCCAAAACGTTTCAGAAACTGGATTCCGAATACAAGTCACTACTTTTCTTTTTGATTGTACGGAACTGGACACCACAGTCTTATGCGGCAGCTGTGAATCAGACGGACAGGAATGTTCGAAAGAAGATGACCAGACTGATGAACAGAATTCAACAAGAGTTGTACACAGAGCTTAACGGAAAAACCAATCTGAACCTGAGAGAAAAAGAATTTCTGGCCGAATATGAAAAAGCCGCCCTTGCGGACGGTGCAGAAGAGAGGTGCACAGCATGAAAGATCTGTTCAAACACGCCAGCTCCAGCTGGGTAAAATACGACCGGTACGAATGGAAGAAAGGTAAGGACAACAAATTCTATATCACCCCGGCACCCAACGCTATGCCAAAAATTTATGATCCCCTGAAGGAGTATCAGCAGATGGTGCTGGATGCACTGAATGTGGGTCTGATGATTCGCTCTTCCTCCAAGCGAAAAATTCGGGAAGCCATTATGAAGTTTGTCACTAAATACGGTTTGCTTGGTCTGATGACGGCGCTGCCCACCACGCCATCCTTCATCGACTACAAAGCTGTCTATCTCCCCACCAACCATTTTCTCCGGGAGGAAGTGATGGACACACAGAAATATCTTTCCTATTTCTTCCCCTTCGAGAAGCCGTACTTTTTCAAGAACGGAAAGGACTCACTTTGGAATACCAATGGAGACCGCACCATGATCGCGCTGGCAATGACGTTCCGCAAGGAGCCGGAGGCACAGGTCATGTGCTTCATGCGTAACTACGCGGAACGCTACGACTGGCTGGAGCAGACCTTTCAGGACTGGTCGTTCACCTTCCTGAGCAGCTTCCTGTTCTATGAAGAGGACGAGGAAATGGATGAAGATACCAGAGATATTTACCGTCAGGGCATGGCGGCGTTCGGAGGCATCGCACCGAACTACCACATAGAGTTATGGTAGCGGCCCACCATTGTGTGGGATTTCCATTCCCTGCTGCTGGCAATTCAGATGATGTTCAGCTTCATGCTGGCAGACGAAACCTCCAGCCTGCGGCTGTGCAAATACTGCATGAAAGCATTCTTTGCAAAGAGCGATGGCGAAGATTTCTGCAGCCCTGCATGTGAAGCAAGCTACGAAAGAGAGAACGGGAAGTAACGTCGCTTCGGCGGGACGGGGGATGATATCCCTTTGGCTCCCCCGGTGATGCTGCTGCGCTCCAAGAATTTCTTCCGAAATTCTCTCCGCTCCGCCGCACCACCTACACCCGAACAGGCGGATTTTGCAAAGGGCAAATCCTGATTTTCAGCGCGTGGCGCGCCAAAATTCGCCTGTTCTGTGTCTGACGGAAAGTGTTTGTTCCTGCCCCGAACAACCCCTTTCCGCCACCCACGGTCGCCAAAGGTATAACACACTAGACTTTGCGGGCAAAGTCGTGTGCCACGAAACCGCCGGTTTCATTGGATTCTTCCTGCCAAGGCAGCTCTGCCGCCTTTGGAAACCACTGCCAAGGGAACGCTGTCCCCTTTGGAATCCCCTGCCAACAGGGCGTTTCTCACCCCTATTGGAAACCCAGCGCCAAAGGAATTGCTATCCCTTTGGAATCCCAGATGCGTTTTGAAATGAGTACCCACAAATGGAAAATGGTTTGTGGGTATTCATTTCAAAACGCAAAAATCCCCAGGGCATCATCCGATAAGGAGAAGCCTGGGGATTTTTTATACCGCACTCATAAAACGGCTGAGGTCATTCGTGTGTCATGCGGCCCAGCCGCCGTTCATCTGCAGACGATCTATTTATAGTTCCCTTAGTAGTTCTCCTTGCGAACCTCAAAGTAGGCCTGCGGATGCTTGCAGACGGGACACACGTCGGGAGCCTTGGTGCCAACCACCAGATGACCGCAGTTGCGGCACTCCCACATGGTGACGCCGCTCTTCTCAAAGACAGCCTTGGTCTGCACATTCTTCAGCAGTGCGCGGTAACGCTCTTCGTGGGCCTTCTCGATAGCAGCAACCCCACGGAACTGCTCGGCAAGATCGTGGAAGCCTTCCTCGTCAGCTTCCTTCGCCATTCGGTCATACATATCCGTCCACTCGGCATTCTCGCCCTCGGCAGCATGGAGCAGGTTCTCGGCGGTATCGCCCAACTCGCCCAGAGCCTTGAACCACAGCTTTGCGTGCTCTTTTTCGTTTTCCGCGGTCTGGAGGAACAGGGCGGCAATCTGCTCGTAGCCCGCCTTCTTGGCAACAGAGGCAAAGTAGGTGTACTTATTCCGTGCCTGAGATTCACCGGCAAAGGCTTCCCACAGGTTCTTCTCAGTCTTGGTGCCAGCGTAGGGGTTCTTGGCGGGAGCAGCGGCTTCCTCAATCTTCACAAACTTGCTTGCGGGCTGCTTGCAGATGGGGCACTTGAAATCCTCGGCCATAGGGCCCTCATGAATGTAACCGCAGACGCTGCATTTCCACTTTTCCATTTTTCTTTCCTCCGTTTTTTCATTGAATTGAATGGTATGTAACAAAGAATTGACCACATCCGTGGGGATGTCAGGGTATGTTTTGATGCCTTCCAGGAAAGATCTGGTATTGCCGCTCTGGGGAAGCATAAATCCCGCCTCCCGACACAAATCCTCCGCCATCAGCCGGGAGGACTTTTCTACGGCGGCGCTCAGCGCATCCGGAAGTTGGGACGCAACGATTTCCGCCGCTGCCTTGCTCTGGATCAAACCCCGCAGGGCCTCCACTACCTTGTCCTCTTTGGGCTGCTGGGGCGGCAGCTCTTTCGGCACCATGGAGATTGCCGAGGACGGACAGCTTGCCGCACAGGCGCCACAGCCAATGCATTTTTTCGGATCAATGATGCTGTTCTCGGTATCCGTTGCCCCAGTGGGACAGACGTAGAGGCACAGGCAGTCCTTCGTACACAGCCGCAGATTTCTTACCGCATATTTCTCTCCCATATTCACACCCTCCTCTCCGCTTTTTCAAACTTCCAGCTCGGCACCTTGCACACAGGACACAGCTCCGGCGCAGAATCGCCAACATAGACGAAGCCGCATACCGAGCAGACCCAGACACCGGTGTTCTCCAACATTTTCTCGCCCTCAGCCTGGTAGCGGGTCAGCAGGGATTTCAGCATCCGGGTGACCTTTTCGCTCCATACCTGACAGCGGAGCGCACCCCGATCCGGTTTTTCGGCAGCCACCGCATTACCATAGGGATAGCCCACGGACAAGTCCTGTTCAATCAGCTCCAGCAGCTTCTGAATGCTGGCATCCTGCGCGGGTTCTGCTTTTGAACGGAAGAAATCCGCCAGTTTTCGGAAGTCCTCTGCCTGCTGGGGCAAATACTGCTTTTCACAGCCCCGGGCCAGATTGGAGCAGATGATGCTCATTTCCATAGCAGACAGCTCCTTCTCCACATGGGGCTTGTCCAGCGCAGTGGCAGGCGCGGCCTGTTCGGTTTTCTCCCGGAAATCGGATTTGCTTGCGCCGCACAGGGGGCACTTCCAGTCTTCCGGAAGATCCTCCCATTTGGTGCCCGGTGCGATTCCTGCCTCCGGGAGGCCCCTCGCCTCGTCGTAGGTGTAGGAACAGATGGAACATGACATTTGTTTCATAGGTTTCTCTCGCCTCCTTCATAGATATCTTATAAAATCGCAGACCTCAAATCCGTGATGTGATCACCAAAGGAATACCGAATTTCAGCCGCAGGAATGGCTGCCGCAGCCGTGAGAGCCGCAGGTGTGCCCTTCCCCATGGTGGTCGTGATGATCGCACCGGACATCGGGGTTGAAGTCCAGCTTGCCTGCCGCCAGTGCCTCTGCTGCCGCGTCTGCGCTGCCGGATACACCGCCGTACAGCCGAATGCCCGCTGCTTCCAGCGCCATCTGGGCACCACCGCCGATGCCGCCACAGATCAGAGCATCCACGTTTAGGGCACTCAGCACGCCCGCCAACGCGCCGTGTCCGCTGCCATTGGTGTCCACCACCTCTGACGCAATGATTTTTCCATCCTGAACATCATAAATTTTGAACTGCTCCGTATGGCCAAAGTGCTGGAAAATCTCTCCGTTTTCATAAGTTACCGCGATTCTCATCATTGCTTCTCCTTTCGGTTTTGCATAAATTTGACTGAGTTTTTGTTTGTAGCAGGCGCTGTGAGCGCAATTGCTTCTCCCACCGTTGCAGAGCCGGTAATCCCCACCTGCAATCCGCAGCGGAAGGCCGTCTACCAGAACATCCGCCAGCTTTTTCCTGGCGCTGGCATAGATCTGCTGCACCGTGGTTCTGGCAACCTGCATCCGTTCGCTGCACTGTTCCTGAGATAGTCCCTCCTTGTCAATCAGGCGAATGGTTTCGTTTTCCTCCACGGTTAGGATGACCGCCTCTCTGGAATCGGACAGGTCATCCGGCGAAAATGCCAGGGTCCGGGGAAGCTCACAGACGCTTCTGCATTTTTTGGGTCTTGGCAACGTGCGCACCTCCTTGTCCCATGGTTTATCAAAATGAGTATATCTTTATATATGACATATGTCAAGAATATAATTGACTTATGTCGAAAACAGGGTTATACTGGAGGCAGCAAGAAGGAGGCAGTGGTATGGAACTGAGAGACTTTTTTCCCATATGGAATCAGCTAGCGTCCGGACAGCAAGAGACGTTAATTGAGAGTACAATACGGCGTGCTATCCCAAAAGGCACGCTGCTTCACAGCGGCAGTATGGACTGTACCGGTTTGCTTTTGGTGCAGCATGGGCAGCTGCGGGCGTATATTCTTTCAGAGGAAGGGCGGGAGATTACGCTTTACCGCCTATTAGAGGGAGATATCTGCCTGTTCTCTGCCTCCTGCATGATGCGTTCCATTCAATTTGAGGTGATGATTGAAGCGGAAAAGGACACTGAACTTTGGATCATACCCGCAGATAGTTATAAATC
The DNA here is from genome assembly GCA_945948535.1 of uncultured Clostridia bacterium. Lineage (GTDB taxonomy): Bacteria > Bacillota > Clostridia > Oscillospirales > Oscillospiraceae > Faecousia. The sequence continues at coordinate 45,359 of CAMFBN010000007.1, read as the reverse complement.
TGTCATGGATCAGTCCGCACCGCTGGCAAATTTTACGAATGAAGTCATGGCAGGCAGATTTTCCGATGTCATGTGGCTGCTGGAGCAGATTCTGTGGAAGCGCTTTGACCAGCGGCTGGCAGGCTTCCTGCTGGAAGAAAGTGCACTGGAGGGAACGGATGTCCTGAAGATCACCCACGAGACCATCGGGAGTCATTTGGGTAATCCACGGGAGGTAGTGACCCGGATGCTGCGTTATTTCCAGAACGAAAGCATGGTCAAGCTGACTCGTGGAACAGTAGAGATTACAGACAAAGCCGCATTGGAGGAACTGCAAAATGCCTAAGCAACAGCTAGTCCTTTCGGAGCTCTTTTTCAGTTTTATGAAAGTCGGACTGTTTACCTTTGGCGGCGGATACGCTATGATCTCCGTGATCACCGATACCTGCGTGGAAAAAAAGCAGTGGCTGACGCAGGATGAGATGATGGATTTGACCGTGGTGGCCGAATCCACGCCCGGTCCGATCGCCATCAACTGTGCCACCTATGTGGGCTACAAGATAGCTGGCATGACAGGTGCCGTTCTGGCAACTCTGGGTATCGTGCTTCCTTCTTTTGTGATCCTTTATATCATCTCCATGTTCCTGGAGCATTTTCTGGAATATCCGGTAATCGCTGCAGCGTGCAGAGGCATTAAAATAGGAGTAAGCCTGCTGATTTTAGATGCCGGGTTGATGATGCTGACAAAGATGAAGAAAAAGCCGCAGCCTCGTATAATCGCAGGCTGTGCTTTAATAATCATGTTACTGAGCAACATTTTCTCCCTGCGGATTTCCTCTGTGGTTCTAATGCTGGCGGCGGGAATCATCAGTCTTTTCGTTTTTGCCGTAAAGCGTGTATTGGCACAGAGAGGTGGTGAGGGGCAATGATCTATCTGGAACTGCTTTTGGGCTTTTTGAAAGTAGGCAGCTTTACATTTGGCGGTGCATATAGCGCCATCCCTCTCATCCGGGATGTGGTGCTGTCCTACGGCTGGCTAAGCGATGCAGAATTGAGCTATATGATTGCCGTCAGCGAGAGCACACCTGGTCCCATTATGGTGAATCTGGCTACCTATGTGGGCAGCAGTCAAGCCGGATTTTTGGGTGCAGTCCTCGCTACACTGGCGGTGGTACTGCCATCCTTCTTTGTGATTTTGCTGGTCATGAACCTGCTGGGGAGCATTCTGAAAAGTAGGTATGCGCAGGCTGTTCTGCAAGGACTGAAGCCTTGTATGATTGGCATCATCCTGGCTACCGGTCTTTATATGACGCTGCACAATTGCTTTCCTTTGGTACAAGGTGCCAATGTGGACTTCCGGGCGCTGCTGATGACGGCGGTACTGACTGCCTGCATACCCATCTATCGCTATCTGAAAAAAGAAAAACCATCGCCAATCCTGCTGATCATTGCCTCGGCTGTGCTTGGAATTATCATTTACTAAAGGATAACCCCTTCTCATTTCTTGCGGAATCTGAGAAGGGGTTATTGTTATTTGTCCATACCGCAGGCGGTTGCCGACTGGATGAGGCAGCGGTCATGCGTTACCGCGTCATAGAACCGGAAGCCGCCGGAGAAGTTGTAGCAGTTATAGCCGTTTCCGGCCAGGATGCGGCAGGCGATGTAGCTGCGCAGGCCGCTCTGGCAGATGACGTAGACAGGCTTACTCTTGTCCAGTTCACCCAACCGTTCCCGCAGCTCGTCCACCGGGATGTTGGTGAAGCCGTCGATGTGTCCGTGGGCAAATTCTTCCACTGTGCGGGTGTCCAACAGGGTCACGCTGCCGTCCCGGGGCAGCCCGGCGGCATCCTCCAGATGCCACTGCTTCAGAGTGCTGCTGGCAATGTTGTCGATGATAAATCCTGCCATATTCACCGGGTCCTTGGCAGAAGAATAAGGCGGTGCGTAAGCAAGGTCCAGATCCTTTAGCTGCGTGGCTTTCATTCCCGCGTGAATGGCGGTTGCCAGTACGTCGATGCGCTTGTCCACGCCTTCGTAGCCCACGATCTGCGTCCCCAGCAGACGGTAGGTTTCTTTCTCAAATACCACCTTCATGGTCATGACCTTACCGCCGGGGTAGTAGCCCGCATGGCTCATGGGCGACAGTATGACGGTATCGACAGAAAACCCTGCCTTTTTCGCATTGGTCTCATTGATGCCGGTAGTAGCGGCAGTCATGTCAAAGACCTTGATAACGCTGCTGCCTTGGGAGCCGGTATAATGGCTGTCTCCGCCGCAGATATTGTCCGCCGCAATTCGCCCCTGTTTGTTGGCAGGACCTGCCAAAGAGATCAAAGCATCCTGCCCGGTGACAAAGTGCTTCACCTGCACCGCATCGCCTACGGCGTAAATGTCGGGAACCGAAGTTTCCATCCGGTCATTGACCAGAATGCTTCCCTTGATCCCCAGTTCCAGCCCGGCTTCCTTGGCAAGACCGGTATCTGGGGTAACGCCGATGGCCAGCACCACAAGATCGGCATGGAGGGGCTGCTCATCTTTCAGCAGCACATCCACGCCGCCGTCTTTCTCCTCGAAACCTTCCACCGTATGTCCCAGCGCCAGCTTGACACCGTTCCTGCGCATTTCATTGTGGATGAACGCAGCCATATCCGGGTCAAAGGGATTCATAAGCTGTTTCGGGCGCTGGACGATGGTGACCTCCATTCCCAGCTCCCGCAGGTTTTCTGCCAGCTCCAAACCAATAAAACCTCCGCCTGCCAGAACGGCAGATTTGGGGTGATTGGTTCGGATAAATTCTTTAATGCGGAAGGTGTCCTCCACAGTGCGCAGGGTGAAGAGCTTATTAAGCCCCACACCGGGAAGTCGGGGCTGGGTGGGTTTCGCACCGGGAGAGAGCAGCAGTTTGTCGTAGCATTCCTCAAATACTTCCCCGGTTTTCATATTCCGCACGGACACGGTTTTCCGATCTGGGTGGATGGCCGTGACCTCATGGCGAATCTTCATGGTCACCCGGAAGCGAGAGAAGAAGCTTTCCGGGGTCTGGAGGGTCAGAGCCTCGGGATCGGTGATCACATCACCAATATAATACGGCAGACCGCAGTTGGCGTAAGAAATATATCCCGACCGCTCAAATACCACAATTTCCGCCTGCTCATTTAGTCTGCGAATACGGGCGGCAGCGGTAGCACCGCCTGCCACACCGCCTACGATCACAACCTTCATGTTAGCGTTCCACCTTTCCTGTATAAGCGGAAATACCGCCGATGTTTTTCACGTTGTTATAACCCATCTGCTGCAAAACAGCAGCTGCCTGTCGGCTTCTTGCGCCACTGAGACAGTGTACAAAGATGGGGGTAGCTTTACCCTCAATCATACCAGCCACTTTGTCAATAGACTGCAAGGGGACATTTTTGCTGCCAGGGATATGCCCCTGTCGGTATTCATCGGGGGTGCGAACATCCAGCAGGACGGCACCATCCGTAGCGTTGTATTCTTTAACACCCTGATTGATGTCAGGGCCTTTCAGAAAATCGAAGAATCCCATCTTTGCACCTCCTTACAGCATGGCGAGAATCTGGGCCTTAGGTCTGGCACCGACAGCCTGATTGATAACCTTTCCGTTCTTCATCACTACCAGAGTGGGGATGCTCATCACACCGAACCGCGCTGCCAGCTCCGGCTGCTCGTCCACATTGATTTTGCACACTTTGATGTCACTGCGCTCTGCGGCAATTTCGTCCACGATAGGACTGACCATCCGGCAGGGACCGCACCAGCTTGCCCAGAAATCCAGCAGGACGGGCTTGTCCGAGTTCAAAACCTCTTGATTGAAATTGTTTTTATTTACATGGATAGCAGACATATTTAAGTCCTCCTGTTTTCATTTTATGGTTTCATTATATCCGGCAGTCGTTGTTTGTTCTGTGATGATATCACTTATCGCCGGTGACTGTTTCACCGGGCCAACTGTTAATTCCACCGATCTCTACAATATTGGTGTAGCCCAGCTTCACCAGTTTTTCGGATGCCTGCTTACTCCGATTACCGCTGCGGCAGTATACCAGAATCAGCTGATCTTTATCCGGCAGTTCAGAGATATCCTCTGTGCCAATGGATTCGTTGGCAATATTGATAGCACCGGGAATATGCTTTTCGCTATATTCCTGAGCAGTACGAACATCGAGGATGATGTATCCGGTTTCCTCCTCCATCATCGTAACAGCTTCCTCCATGGTAATCTGTCGATAGGTTTTTTCAGCGGATACGGCTCCACAACCGGACAAAAGCAGTAACGCAATTAAAATAGGAATGATTCTTTTCATGTGTATACCTCCATATTTTGAAGATGGAGCAGCCGTTTCCAGCTGCCCTGTTTCCGTTTTTATGTTCTTGCCATTCCGTCTACACTGAGCACAACACCCGTGATATAGGATGCTTCGTCAGATGCCAGGAATACAAATGCATTGGCAATATCCTCCGGCTGACCCAGGCGGCGCAGGGGGATCTGCTTGATGAGCGGATCAATTACTTCCTTGGGAACAGCCTTCATCATATCAGTCAGGGTAATACCGGGAGCGACTGCATTCACTCGAATACCCTTCGGACCCAATTCTCGGGCAAGGGAAACCGTCAGGCCATTGACAGCAAATTTGGATGCGGGATAAGCAAAGCCACTGGGCTGGCCGTAAATGCTGACCATTGAGGAGGTGGAGAGAATAACACCTTGACCTTTTGCAATCATGCACTCACTGGCGGCTCTTGTAGCATTGAACACGCCTTTTACATTCAGATCCATCACCTTATCAAAGGTTTCTTCGGTATACTCGGTAAAGGGCGTGCTTTCAGATACACCGGCGTTGTTTACCAGAATATCAATGCAGCCGTATTTCGAGGCAGCTTCTCGGAAGGCATTGCGGACAGACTCCAAACTGGACAGGTTAGGACTGATTCCCGCAACTGTTGCATCAGGGTACTTTTCTTTCAGCTGCGCAACCGCTTTGTCAGCAGAACCTTGCGAGCTTGCGGTCAGAATGACAGTAGCACCCTCCTTCAAAAATTTGTCAGCAGTAGCAAATCCGATTCCTCGACTTCCACCGGTAATAATGGCAACTTTATCTTTGAGTCTCATATCGAATACCTCCTTGGTATGATCTATGGTTGTAATATATCCAAAAGATCAGTTCCTCTCCGTGATGTCATCACATAATTGCATCATCAATCTTTTTCATGTTGGTTTAAAAACTTGGACTTAATGAAATGCCATGCGTCCCGAGCGCATGGCATTGTTGTTAGGTTGCTATTTACATTGAAGATACGCCCCAGCTCTGTATTGGAGTCCAGGCGTAGTATATGGGCTATTCTGTACTTTGTACTTCCTGTGCCAATCGGATACCAACCTGCACGCCATGAATAAAACCATTCCGTTCATGATCCCGGCAGAGGGCGCAGACGGGATTGACAATCCAATCCATTTCCTGTAGCGGCATTCCGTTCAATGCCTGATACAGTTCTGCAAAATCAGCCTTGATTTGATCATCATAGATACGGTTGACATCTCCGTAAGCCTCGTAGAGCAACGACAGGACAGCACCACCATCACCAAGATTCAGTTTGCGGGACGCAACATAGGTTTCCAGTGCACGGAAATATTCTTCCATGTTCATACATTGATCATCTCCTCTCGGATGATCTCCTCGGCCCAGAAACGGATATTATTCATGCGCTGCACCCATGCCATTGGGTCACTGGCTTTCATGGATTCCGTAATTCCCTCGGCTGCTTTCATCTGGTCAATCATCCGCTCCAGCCTGTCCTGTGCCTGCTGATTCAGGTCAGCAAAGTATGTCCACAGTTCGCCTGACAAAAGCAAGCAGTTGTACTGAATCGGATTATGCTCCCTCAAATACTCCCGGTGCATTCGTCCCCACTTGCCGATGGGGCGGGTTTCCTCCGGCAGCGTCAGGTCTGGAATAAAGTAATCCCCTGCGCGGATATAGTGGATGTTCATGGTCAGTCCTCCTTTACTTTGGTGTTGTCATTGTATCGGAGAATGATTGGAATGTCGATTGTACCGCAAAGCACAAAATGAAGGCTATATATACCGCAAAAAGCAAGAAAGCCCCGAGAAATTCGAACTTCTCAGGGCTGTTAAAATGTGGTTCTCATCTATTGGCTCATACATGGGCCAGCAAACCGACACAACACGGCGTCTTTTTCACTTGTTCAGGCAAAGAAAACGCCCCCTTCCATGGATAATTACAGGTATTATACCATGGGAGGGGGCGAAAAGTCGATAGATCCACGCTGATTTTTCCGAAAAGTATGGTACTGCCTGCGCATCGACGGCATCTTATTTTGGCACCTTAATGATACGCCAACGCCCGGCTCTTTGCAAGAACCGGGCGCTGTATTTTGGGGGCTGCCTCACTGTGTGCCCCTTACTATATGGTACCGATTCTGGTGCAGAGCACCTGCAGATTGCCGCTGAGGTAGCTCATGCCGCTGCTGGCGGTAATGAACAAGCTGTCGCCCTTACGGCAGGGAAGCACATCCTCACCGCAGGAAATACTGCCCGCACCGTCCAGAACGAGGATGGAAGTAAAGGACTCTTCATCCGTGTCAATCTGGCAGTGTGCGTCGAAGCGGTCCACCGTAAAAAAGGCGCTGCGAACCAGATGACCGCCGAAGTTATAGCGGGCGCAGGGCAGCTCCAGCTTGGACACCTCCACAGCCTTGTCAATGTGCAGCTGCCGGGGTTTTCCGTCGGGGCCAACCCGGCCGTGGTCATAGACCCGGTAGGTCACATTGGAATTCTGCTGAATCTCCGCAATGACGATGCCCTTGCAGATGGCGTGCACCGTACCGGCGGGGATGTAGAACAGGTCGCCCTTCTTGACAGGCACCGCGTTCAGCACTTCCTCAAGGGTGTTTTCCTCAATCCGGCGGCGGTACTCCTCTTTGGTGATGGGGTGGGTGAAGCCGTAGTAGAGATAGGCGCCGGGATCGGCTTCCAGCACATACCACATTTCACTCTTGCCATACTGGTGCTCTTTTTCCATGGCATCCATGTTGTTGGGATGTACCTGAATGGACAGGTCATCCCGGGCATCGATGAACTTGGCGATAATGGGGAACACCTAAAAAATCTGGCAGTTGGCTCCCAGAATCCGCCGTCCATGCTTTTCGATGTAGGCGCTCAGGGTCATACCCGCGTCCGGGCCGGAGGCGATGAAGGAAGGGCCGTCAGGATGGCAGCTCAGATCCCAGGTCTCCGCCAGACGCTCCCCGGAAAACGTCTTGTTGTATTCCTTCATGAGACGGTTGCCGCCCCAGATATAATCCTTACAGGTCGGCAGTAATTTGACAACAGGCATCAAAATACCTCATTTCTTTTCAAGCTTGATGAATGCGGGTCGAATAGCGTAGCTAAAGGCGACGATGGCAATGCCGCCGCCCACAAAGGTCCACGGCAGCCGCAGATAGTAGAAAAGCGGCGGTACAAACAGGTAGAGGGCCGGCATCACCAGAACCACCGCCAGCCACACAGCCGTGGCCTTTGGGTTGGCAATACACAAAATCAGGCCGTCTTTCAGCGCATAGGCGGCTTTGGAATAGCTGAATCTGCGCAGCAGGGAGAAGCATCCGCCGAAGGCGCACAGCCAGACAAGACCCATGGCAGCTGCCGCCGCAATGAGAAAGCCTCCCAAACGTCCGGGATTTGCCAGACCGATTTGGTAGTCTCCCACGATCACGGCTGCAATCAGCGCCATGGGGAGCCAAGCCCGGGTGGCAATGGCGAAATCCCGCCGGAATGCCGAGAAAAAGCCCTTCCAGACAAAGGTATCTTCCTTTGCTGCCATCTTCCCGGCTACGGAAAAGGCAGCGCTGGTGGAAGCGCCCAGTGTAACGACGGGCAGGCTGCACACAAGCCACAGCACGCTTAAGGCGACACAATCGCCGATGCTGCTCATGGTCCGAAAGAAGGGCCTATTTTCCAGCTCCTGTTTGTTGCTATCCATGTCATTCACCTTTTGTGTTCAAAAACGGCGCCGCGGCGAGGCCGGTGCCGCCGTGCAGATCGGCACGGCAGAAATTCTCCCACGCGTAGCGTACTGCCACAGGATCGGGAACCTCCGGGCAGGTCAGCCGAACGGTGTCCGGGCTGAGAAGCTCCGCAGCGGCGTTATGGAATTTTTCGTCACTTCCCGCAAGCTGGAAGCCTTCCGCGTTTCCACACAGGGTCAGTTCACCGCCGGTTTGCGTAAATCGCACTGTGACTGTACTGTCCTGATAAGTAACGGAGGAAACCTCCGGGGAACGACCTACGGCCGGACGGTGGTAGACCACATCCAATGCCAGCAGGCCAAGCCGCCGTCCGGGGGTCAGCTTGTCGGTGGGATGGATGTTGTCGCGTTCTCCGCAGTCGGCAAGCACCACCAGCCCCGCATTGGGTTCCGTATGAGCAATCTCACTCTGAGCGGCCCGGATGACAGGCCAGCTTCCCGGAAATTCCGTATCATACATAGGCAGCTGCACAAGCAAAAATGGCAGCTTTCCCTCTGAGTCGTTCCAATCCGCCCGCCATCGGCGTACCAGATTGCGAAGCAGTGCGGCGTAGTCCTGGGGCCACTGCTCATCCTGACAGCCCTGATAGTACCAGAAGCCCCGGATGGCATAGGGGCAGATCTGCCGAAGCATACTCTCATACAGATTGCCGGGCCGCTGATAAGCGGTTCGGCCTGCGGGAGGGGGCCATGGGAACAGACCGCATTCCTCGTTCAGAACCGCCCAACTGACCTCTGGGTCAATAGCACGGAGGTCGGCAATTCGTTGGTTCCAGGCGTCCACCTGGGATTGGTATTCCCGGCACTGGGCGTCAAATTCCTCGTCGGTTTTGTCGCCGATCTGGGCATCGTACCAGCTTATCCGCTGCTGCCCCTCCGGGAACTGTTTCAGAAGCCGGCGGGGCATCCAGCAGTGGGCGAAGGTGCCGCCCCAGAAGCATTCCAGAATGCCCACATGGACGTTCTGTTCCCGGGCGATTTCCCGGGCCGCGTAGTAGGCCACAGCAGAAACTCTGGCGGCGGTTTCGGGAGAAAGCACCTGCCAGCCGCTTTGGGCCTGTTCCGCTTGCTCTGGGGTGGTGACCTTCGGCGTCTCATAGAAGTGAAGCCTTGGGTCGTTGCAGGCGGAAACGGCGAGATCGCCGTCTTTGGAATCGATCAGTGCCAACTCCATGTTGCTCTGGCCGCCTGCCAGCCAGACATCTCCAACAAAGACATCGGAAAAGATTTGTTTCCGTTTTCCGCAGCGCAGGGTCAGGGTATAGGGACCTCCCGCCGACAGGGCAGGGAGCCGAAGCTCCCAATGCCCTTGATCGTTGGCTTTGGTATGGGCGATGGAACCATCGCCCCAGCGATTTCCAGAGAGAAAGCAGCGGACCTCCATCGTGGGTTTCGCCCGTCCCCAGATAGGGATGGGGGTATCCCGCTGTAAAACCATATGGTTGCTGAAGACGGCCGCAGCTCGGAAATCCATGGTTATCCCTCCCGCAGGTATTCCAGATTCTGATCGATCAGTGCACACCGCTGGGCAACGCAATCACGGCTGCGCAGGGGGTCTGCCGGGGTGTTGAAGGCGTAATCCAGCAGCTTCTCCACGGTGGTGGTGGCGACATGGAGCCGGGTATCGCTGGCGGCATAGTAGATGTACACGTCGCCGTTTTCTCTGGCAATCGCGCCGTTGGTGAACACCACGTTGGAAACGTCGCCCACCCGCTCCCAGTCTCTGGGGGCGATCAGGAAGCCACCGGGCTCGGCAATCACCTTCCACGGCTCTTTCAGGTCGGTGACAAAGACGTAGACCACATACCGCAGGCCCGCTGCCGTGTTGCGCACGCCGTGGGCAATGTGCAGCCAGCCCTTGTCGGTCTTGATGGGGGTGGCGCCTTCACCATTCTTACTTTCGGTGATGGTGTGATACCGCCGGGGGGAGGTGATGATTTCCTCATCGATTACCGCGTGGGTAATGTCGTCGCACAGGCCGAAGCCCACGCCGCCGCCGGAGCCGGTGTCGATGAAGTCGTCCATGGGCCGGGTGAAGAAGGCGTACTTGCCGTTTACGAACTCCGGCAGCAGGTCAACATTGCGCTGCTGGGGGCTGCGCAATGTGACAAGGTTGGGAAGCCGCTCCCAGGTTTTCAGGTCTTTGGTACGAACGATGCCGGCAGCAGCCACGGCGGCAGACAGGTCGGGATTGGAAAGGTCCTTGCTCTCGGAGCAGAAAATGCCGTAGATCCAGCCGTCTTCATGCTTGGTCAACCGCATATCGTAGACGTTGGTCTCCTCGGGGCAGGTGTCCGGCAGCTCAATGGGCTTTTCCCAGAAGCGGAAGCCGTCCACGCCGTTGTCGCTTTCCGCCACGCCAAAGAAGCTCTTGCGGTCATTGCCCTCAATCCGGGCCACCAGATAGAACTTCCCGTTCAGCTCAATGGCGCCGGCGTTGAATACCGCGTTGACACCAAGCCGCTCCATAAAGTACGGGTTGGTTTCGGGATTCAGGTCGTACTGCCAGCTAAGAGGGATATGCTCCCGGGTCAGAACGGGGTTCTTCCAGCGGTCATAGATGCCGTTATAAAAATCGGTTTTCTCATTTTTCGCGCTGAACAGCAGCTCCTGACGCTGCCGCAGCTCCACACATTTGGGATGTAATTTAGACATAAATATCAGGGTCCTTCCTTATCAGTTCCATGCACATACGGCCGTTGTGGTAGGGGCACTTCCAAGGCTCTACGATGGGCTTTCCGGGGGTGGGGTTCCCCTGAGCGTCCAGACTCCAGAACCATTCGCTGCCGGGCCGCTTGTCCACCAGTTTCTCCTCAATGAAGCCGAAGATATCCGCCGCGGCATCCTGGTAGGCAGGCTCGCCGCATTTCTGCCACAGATTGACAAAGCCCAGCACGGACTCCGCCTGCACCCACCAAATGCGGGTTTCATCCACCTTGCCCCGCTCACACTCGTTGGCGAGGGAGTGGTTATAATAGGCGGTTTTGTAAATCGCCCTTGCCATTTCCTCGTCGATGGCCTCGATTTTTGCCGTCAGGGCTTCGTCGCCCAGCAGGCGGGTGCCCCAGTCGATGAGCCAGCTGGATTCGATGTCGTGTCCGTAGCTGTACAGGTCGATGATGGAATTGTAGTGGGCATCGAAGAACACCAGCTGCCGCTTCAGGGCGGGGTCATAGACCTTCTCCGCGTAGATTTTCAGGCAGAAGCGCATGGCTTTTTCCACCGCCGGGTCGCGGCTTGCAAGATACAGGCCGCTGTAGCCCTCAAACACATGGAGCAGGGTGTTCATGGTTTTATCCGCCATGACGCCGTTCTCACTGAGCTTTTCGTTGCTCTCCGGCTGCCAGTTCCGGGTGAAGGCTTCTAAGTATCCCACCTCGTCCCGGCAAGTTTCCTCAATCCTACGGAACAGGGAAAAAGCGGTATCCAGCGCCGCCTGCTTTCCGGTGAGCCGGTAGTAGGCGGACAGGGCGTAGATGGCGAAGGCCTGATTGTAGGTGTGCTTGGTATCATCCAGCACCAGTCCGTCGTAGGTCAGGCTCCAGAACACACCACCGTTCTCCCTATCCAGACAGTGCTCCATGAGAAATTCATAGGCGTGATCGGCTTCCTGCCGAAGATCCTCCCGCCCGGTGAGCATGGCAGCCTCGGAGAAGAACCAGAGAATGCGGCTGTTCAGAATGCAGCCCTTTTCGGCGGTTTTGTCCACTTCCAGCTCCTGACTCATGTAGCCGTAGTAACCGCCGCAGGTGTCGTCCCGCAGATTTTTCCAGAAGGAAATAATATCATCCAGCAGAGCCCGGGCTCTGACAGCGATTCGCTCCATGTTGTTACCTCCTTAGCGGATGCCCAGCTCCCGATCGGCTTCTGTCAGCTGGGAGTGCTCCTTGATGTAGGAAACCACCTCATCGATGGTGGTGAAGGCCAGACCCACATAGCTGTCGGCGCAGCCGTAGTAAACGGCGATGCGTCCGGTTTCCGCGTCCTGCAAGGTGGCGCAGGGGAAGCAGACGTTGGGCACGAAGCCCCGCTCCTCGTACCACTCCTCGGGAGTCAGCAGGAAGGTGTTGCAGCGGTACAGAACCTTGCTGGGCTCGTCCCGGTCAAGGATAGCACCGCCGATGGAGTAGACCAGACCGTTGCAGGTGCCGGTAACGCCGTGGTAGAACAGCAGCCACCCTTCGCTGGTTTCGATGGGGGCAGCGCCGCCGCCGATCTTCACGTTCTCCCACCAGTTGCCGCTCTTGCCCATGACATGGCGGTGATGGCCCCAGTATTCCATATCGGGGCTTTCGGAGATGTAGATATCGCCGAAGGGGGTATGGCCGGAGTCGGAGGGACGGGACAGCAGCTTAAACTTGCCGTTAAGTCTACGGGGGAACAGCACCGCGTTGCGGTTGAAGGGCAGGAAGGGGTTTTCAATCCGGGTGAAGGTCTTGAAGTCGGTGGTCTTTGCTATGCCAATGGCCGCGCCGAAGGCATCCTGGCACCAGATGGCGTAGTAGGTGTCGTCCACCTTCACAAGCCGGGGGTCGTAGGCATAGGGGGGCATGAAGGGTTCGCCCTTCTCATTGACAAAGGGAATCTTCTCCTTGTCAAAGTCCCAGTGGATACCGTCGGCACTTCTGCCCAGGTAAATGTAGGGAATTCCGTTGGTCTGCTCGCCACGGAACACGCCGATGTAAGCCCCCTCATAGGGAACCACGGCGCTGTTGAAAATCCGGGCAACACCGGGGATGGGATTGCGGGCGATGACGGGGTTCTCGGTGTAACGCCACAGAGGGAGGGTCTGGCCCTGGGATTTCTCCTGCCAGGGAATGTTGGGAAGGTTATCACAATAAAGCTTGACGTTGCTCATAGCATGGTCACTCCATTTATATTCAAGTTTTAGGGAATCCCGCCCGCAGATGGGGCGGGACTCCGGTTGGGAGAAAATAGGATTGTAAGGATAATCAGCCCTTGACAGCGCCTGCTGCCATGCCGCTGTAAATCTGATCCTGACACAGCAGGAACACAATCAGCGTAATGATACAGGCTGCGCAGATAACCTCCCACTGGGTGCCGTAGGGGCCTTGGAAGGCGTACAGCGATGTTTTTTATCCTTCATGTACAGATAGCCCTCCTGATACTTGTCGCTCAACTCCTCGACGGTGCCGAAGGGCTCGAAGTACTTGGAGAAGGCGCTGCTGGGAACGGCATCGGGAATCATCAGGACGTCGCCGTATTCGGTGGTTTGCATCCGGGTGGCCAGCTCGCCGGCATAGTCGGTGATGGACTGAACTACCACGGTGACATCGAGGTACTTCTCGTTGAACTTGCGATCAGGGCGGCGTAGGTGCCGTCGGTGTCCAGATCGGTGCGGCTGGTCAGATAGCTGATTTTTCCACTGACGCTCTGACTGCCATCGGCAGCAGGCGAAGTGGAAGCGGCGGGGGCTTTGCGGGAACCGCAGGCGGCCAGGGAAAGAACCATAACCAGGGCCAGCAGCAGGGCGAGTGTACGTTTCATTTTTGTTTCTTCCTTTAGTTTAGCTAAACAACTTATTAATTAGTTTTATTCAGCTTAATTGCAGTATATCGCGGAGCTAATTGATTGTCAATACTAAGCTTATAATTTTATGTTTTGCTTAAATCCCGCATAATTGTGTCAGGCACAATTACCCGTCAAGGCGGAAGGGAAATAGCTAAATTTTCCTTTTTCTCTCATTTAAGCTATGAAACAGCAAAGCAGCAGTCCAAAATGGGCTGCTGCCTGTATGTGATGATTATACCGAATCCCTGAGAATCAGCTTTCCGCCGACGATGCTGTTGCCGCCGGTAAAGCGCTTTCCTTTTATTTTGCGAAGCAGCTGAACAGCAGCCATACGTCCCATATCCTCCAGATTGACCCGGTAGGTGGTCAGCGGAGGGTCACAGATTTGGGCAAACTGGTGATCGTCATATCCGGTTACCGCGATATCCTCCGGGATGCGGTAGCCCCGGGCCTTGAGCTGCTTCACTAAATTATACGCAACCTCATCGCAGTTGCACACGAAAGCATCCGGCATATCCTCCGGCAGCTGAATGGGAATGAATCTTCCCTCCACATCCCGGTCGTCCAGCCGCCAGTCCGGGCGATATGGCAGGCCAGCCTGCAGCAGCGCTTTACTGTAGCCTAAAAAACGATCCATGATGGAACTGGTCGCAAAAATACTGCCTACATAGGCGATTTTTCGCTTTCCAGACTTTAATATGGCATTGGTAATCCGGAAAGCTCCTGCAACATTGTCACTGGTTACGCTGTCCGCTTCCAGTTCTTCATCATAAAAATCCAGCAAAATGAGGGGAAGTCCCGAGGAAATTACCTTTTTCAAGTAGCTTCTGCGCAGCTCACCCATGAGAATAATTCCGTCTACTTTATTTCCCTGCACCATAGCAGGCATGATTCCTTTGCACTCCGCCTCCGGGGAAACGATTTCCATAATCGAAGAGTAGCCGCTTTCCGCAAGACGCACCATGACCTGCCGATACAGAGCAGGATAGAACGCATTGTCCGCAATAAATCGGTCCGCTACCAAAATCCCCACATTCCCGGAGGAGACCCGTTCCTCCTTTCGGGCTTGCGGTGCTACATAGCCCATCTGTGCGGCTGTCTCCAAAATCTTCGCGCGCATTTCTTCGCTGACGCCGTCCTTGCCCGCCAGCCCCTTGCTGACGGAAACAATACTGATTCCCAGCTTCTGCGCAACATCTGCCATTCGAACGGCTCGGCTCAAAGCAATCCCCCCGTGTATTACCATATTTTTATGGTAATTATAATCCCTTTTTTTCGCCCCGTCAACTCAGTTTCCTAAATCTGCAAAACCGAAGTTGTCAGTGAGCTAAATAGCAAATGATTTCTCCTTGCTTTCTATGCGCGCCTATGTTATGATTTCTAAAAATTAGTTAAATCAATATGCGCTTAGTTAAAGGAGGGCTCCTATGTCTGTCTCTTCCGTTGCGTCTATCCCACAGGTTCGTGTGCTGGGCCGTCATGTTGCAAAGCAGCATCCGCTGACCTTGTTTTACACTGCCGCTGGAATAGAATGCCTCTTTACTGGCAGTGAATTATGGATTCAGCTAAATGCGGATTATAATCAGTATGAGCCTTGGGTGAGTGTAGAGCTTAACGGCGCGTGGATCAGCCGGTTCCCCGTGAACAAAGGGGAAAGCGAAATCTGCTGCTTCCGTGGCATGACCCCGGGAACGCAAAAGCATATCCGGGTTTTGAAGGATGTGCAGGCCATGAACGACGATCCTGCCCATCTGCTCCAGATTACCGGGCTAAGGTATGAGGACGGGGAGTTTCTGCCCCTGCCGGAGCCAAAGTACCGGCTGGAATTTGTGGGCGACAGCATCACCAGCGGAGAAGGCGCCATCGGCGCGAAGCAGGAGCAGGACTGGATCGGGGCCTTTTTCAGCGCGGAGAATCACTATGCCCGCATGACCGCCGATGCCTTGGGCGCGGAATACCGGATTCTCTCCCAAAGCGGCTGGGGACTGGTTTCCGGCCGGGACAACAACCCGAACTATGTGGTGATGCCCCACTATCCCCTGGTCTGCGGACTGGCTGGGGGTGCGCAATGCCGCCTTGGGTGCACAGCAGCCTAATGATTTTGCTTCCTGGCCTGCAGATGCGATTATTCTCAATCTGGGAACGAACGATTGGGGTGCCATGAACAATCCTCCATGGCGGGATCCCATCACAGGACAGGAATTTCAGCAGACGAACACGCTGCAAGGCCGCTCTGAACTAGAGAGGGCGGCGGTAGATACTCTGAAAACCTTGCGCCGTTACAACCCCACAGCAAAACTGGTTTGGGCATTTGGAATGCTGGGAAATCAGGCCGGGCCAATTCTTGAATGGGCGGTGAGCCGCTACCGCGATGAGACCGGGGACACAAACGCCTTCTATCTGCCGCTGCCTGCCGCCATCCCGGAAACCTTGGGAGCCAGAGAACATCCGGGCACTGAGTGTCACAGGCAGGCGGCAAAGGTACTGACGGCCTTTTTACAGAGCATATTAAAGTGAATTATAAATAGGAGGAAGACAACATGACAATCACAGAAAAGCTGGAGCAGTGGCTGGTCAGCGCCACGGAGGATTCCGATCTGGGTGAAGAACTGCGGCAGGTGCAGGGCGATCCGGAAGCAGTAACGGATCGCTTCTACCGGGATCTGGAATTCGGCACCGGCGGCCTGCGGGGCGTCATCGGCGCGGGCACCAACCGCATGAACATCTACACCATCCGCCGGGCAACTCAAGGTCTGGCAGACTATCTGAACGGGAGCCCCTTGCCAAAAAAGGTTGCCATCGGCTATGACAGCCGCATCAAGGGCCAGCTCTTCAGCCGGGAAGCGGCCCGGGTACTGGCCGCCAACGGCATTTCTGTCTACCTCTATCCCCGGTTGGAGCCTACCCCCGCCCTTTCTTGGGCAGTTCGGTATTTTGGCTGCGGCGCGGGTATCTGCGTCACCGCCAGCCACAATCCGGCGAAATACAACGGCTACAAGGTTTACGGTTCCGACGGCTGCCAGATCACGCTGGAAACGGCGGATAAGGTTTTGACCGCCATCGGACAGCATGACTATTTTGCCAGCCCCCGGCTCATGGATTTTGACCAAGCAGTCGCCGCGGGAACCATTCAGTACATCCCCGACCAGTGCCTGTCTGACTTTGTGGATGCGGTTCTGGCCCTGCGCCCCGGCAACGATGTGTCCAAGCTCAAGCTGGTGTATACCCCGCTGAACGGCAGTGGACTGGAGCCTGTCCGGATGCTGCTGGAGCGCATGGGCATCACCCAGGTGACCGTGGTGCCGGAGCAGGAGAAGCCCGACGGCAATTTCCCCACCTGCCCCTATCCCAACCCGGAAATCCGGGAAGCCATGGAAACGGGTCTCAAACTCTGCGATACCGTCCACCCTGACCTGATGCTGGGCACCGACCCGGACTGCGACCGCATGGGCGCGGCGGTCCCCGACGGTAAGGGCGGCTACCGCCTGATCACCGGCAACGAGATGGGCGCGCTGCTGCTGGACTACATCTGCCGTGTCCGGAAGGCCAACGGTACCATGCCCGAAAACCCCGTAGCGGTTACCACCATTGTCTCCACCGATCTGGCCACGCCCATTGCCGAAAAATACGGCGTGGAACTGCGCCGGGTGCTGACGGGCTTCAAGTTCATCGGCGAGCAGATTGCCGTTCTGGAAGCCGCCGGTCAGAAGGAACGCTTTATCTTCGGCTTTGAGGAAAGCTACGGCTATCTGTCCGGCGCTCACGTCCGGGACAAGGACGGTGTCAACGCCGTGATGCTGGCCTGCGAGGCTGCCGCCTATTATGCCGAGCAGGGTATGAGCCTGCTGGATGCGGTGAACGCCCTCTACCGGGAATTCGGCTTCTACCGCAACGCCCTGCACAGCTTCACCTTTGAGGGCGCTGCCGGTATGGATACCATGAACGCCATCATGACCGGCCTTCGGGCCACGCCTCCTGCCCAAATTGCGGGGTACACGGTCACAGAAGTGGTGGACTACCAGAACGGGAACACCGGTCTGCCCAAAGCCAACGTGCTGGAATTCCGCATGGCTGGCGGCGCCAAGCTGATGGTGCGACCCTCCGGCACGGAGCCGAAGATCAAGGTGTATTTGTCTGCCGTGGGCCGGACGGAGGAGGAAGCGGATGCCATCAACGCCGCGCTGGCAGACTGCGCGTCCCAGTGGATGAAAGGATGAGCGCCATGAGACTCTCTCCCAACGGAAATCCAGTGGTGGTACAGACCGGGGCGAGCATTATTGTAGAAGATGAGCAGGGGCGGATTCTCATGCAGCAGCGCAGCGATGACGGAACCTGGAGCTATCCCGGCGGCAGAATCGAGATTGACGAAACCGTTGAGGACGGTGCCCGCCGGGAAGTACGGGAAGAATGCGGTTTGGAGGTAGGTAAGCTTCGCCTGCTGGGAGTATTCTCCGGGAAAGAACTGAACCACGTTTATCCCAACGGCAACGAGGTCTGCGGCATCGATATCGTTTACATCAGCAGTGATTACACAGGAAGTCTGCAATGCGCAGATGGCGAAGCCAAACACATGGGCTTCTACCCTATCGATCAGCTTCCCCAGCCAATCTCTTCCATGAACGCAATTCAAATTCAGGCCTATTTGGAATACGGAAAAGGGCACAATCTATGAAATACGGATATTTTGACGATCAGAACCGGGAATATGTCATCACCAGGCCGGATACGCCGGCACCCTGGGCAAATTACCTGGGCTCCACCGAGTACGGCGCGATTATTTCCAATCAGGCCGGCGGCTACAGCTTCCGCAAGTCGGGCGCCAACGGACGGATTCTCCGGTATCGGTTCAACAATTTTGACCAGCCCGGACGCTACATCTACCTGCGGGACGATGAGAGCAGGGACTACTGGTCCACTTCCTGGCAGCCCGTAGGAAAGGATCTTTCCCAGTACCACAGCGAGTGCCGCCACGGCATCGCCTACACCAACATGCTGGCAGACTACGCGGGGATTCACTCCGAGGCAATGTACTATGTGCCCCTGGGCGCGGAGCACGAGGTCTGGCGGGTTCTGGTGCGGAACGATTCCGACCGGGTTCGGAACCTGACCGTCAGCGGCTACTGTGAATTCACCAACGAGCCGAATTACGAGCAGGATTTGGTAAACCTGCAATATACCCTGTTCATCTCCCAGACCCATTTCCGGGGAAACCGCATTCAGCAGACTGTCAACGAAAATCAGGAGGAACGGGTTGATCGGTTCTTCGGCCTGTGCGGAGCAGAAGTCTCCTCCTACTGCGGCGACCGGGAGAAATTCCTGGGCGGCTACCGCGGCTTTGCAAACCCCGCGGGCATCGAGTCCGGCGATCTGGGGGGCAGCCTGAATTACTGCGGCAACAGCTGCGGTGCTCTGTCCGCGAAAATCACGCTGGCTCCGGGTGAAACGAAAGCCCTTGCCTTCATCGTAGGCGAAAAGCCGGATAACCAGGCGGAAGCTCTGCTGAAAACCTACGCTGATCCCGCTGAGGTCAGCCGTCAGGAGCTGCGGGTGCTTCACGATTACTGGGAGGAAAAGCTGTTCCGATTCCAGGTGAAGACCCCCAGCCCGGAATTCAATACCATGGTGAACACCTGGAATGCCTACAACTGCTTTATGACCTTCCTGTGGTCCAGAGCCGCTTCCTTTGCGTACTGCGGCCTGCGCAACGGCTACGGCTATCGGGATACGGTGCAGGACATTCAGGGCATCATCCATCTGGCCCCGGAAATGGCCAAGGAGCAGATCATCTTCATGCTCTCAGCCCAGGTGGACAACGGCGCGGGCCTGCCGCTGGTGAAATACACCCACAATCCCGGCCATGAGGACACGCCGGATGATCCTTCCTATGTGAAAGAAACCGGGCATCCCGCCTATCGTGCCGATGACGCCCTCTGGCTGTTCCCCACGGTTTACAAGTATATTACGGAAAGCGGCGATGTGGCGCTGCTGGATCAGGTGGTGCCCTACGCCAACCGGGATAAGGGAACGGTCTACGACCATCTGAAGCGGGCCATTGATTTCTCCGTCAACCACATGGGCGCTCACGGAATGCCCGCCGGTCTGTATGCGGACTGGAACGACTGCCTGCGGCTGGGCAAGGAAACCATTGAACGGGTCTTTGCGGATGCCAAAGAAAAGCATGGCATGAGATATACCCGATACACAGGCCTGGCTCAGGTAACAAACTGGGTGAAGCTTAAATTTGCTGCCATGAACTTGAAAAAGTTCGCCATTAGGAAGTGGGAGGATGCCCACAACCTTTTGCAAATCCTCATATTTTGGCCACAATATGCTCAAAACCCCAGTTTTGCCTGACGCAAAACTGGGGTTTCTCGACGGTCTGAGCCCTGAGAAATTCAAACTTCTCAGGGCTGTAAAAATGTGGTACTCCTCTGCCCGCTCACACATGGGCCAGCAAACCGACACAACACGGCGTCTCTTTCTTCAGGCAAAGAAAATGCCCCCTTTCATGAAATTTTGCTCCCCGGTTCTTTTTGAACCGGGGAGCTTCCGTTTGTGAAAATGCGGCACATACGGAAAGATTGAGCCATACCGTACCGTGTAATACGAAATTTTTCAAGAAGACAACGCCGTCAGGCGGTAATTGTATTAGAATTCGCACTTCCTGGTGATGTAGTCTTTCAGCTCGCTGATGGGGATACGCACTTGCTCCATGGTGTCCCGGTCGCGGACGGTGACACAGTTGTCGGCAGGGGTGTTCTCGTCGCCCACGGTCTGGAAGTCCACGGTGACGCACAGAGGCGTGCCGATTTCGTCCTCCCGGCGGTAGCGCTTGCCGATGGAGCCGGCGTCGTCGAAGTCCACCATGAAGTCCTTCTTGAGCATCTTGTAGATTTCCTCGGCCTTGGGGCTGAGCTTCTTGGAAAGGGGCAGGACAGCCGCCTTGAAGGGCGCGAGATAGGGGTGCAGGTGCAGCACGGTGCGGACATCGGCCTTGCCGTTCTTGTCCACGCCCACCTGCTCCTCGTCATAGGCCTCACACAGGAAGGCCAGCGCCACCCGGTCGCAGCCCAGAGAAGGCTCGATGACGTAGGGAATGTAGTGCTCGCCCTTCTCCTGATCGAAGTATTCAAGGCTCTTGCCGGAGGCCTCCTGATGGCGGCCCAGATCGTAGTTGGTACGGTCGGCAATGCCCCACAGCTCGCCCCAGCCGGAGCCGAAGGGGAACTGGTACTCGATGTCGGTGGTAGCCCGGGAATAGAAGGCCAGCTCCGCAGGCTCATGATCCCGCAGACGCAGAGAGTCTTCCTTGATGCCCAGAGAAATCAGCCAGTTCTTGCAGAAGTCCTTCCAGTAGGCGAACCATTCAAGGTCCGTGCCGGGCTGACAGAAGAATTCGCACTCCATCTGCTCAAATTCCCGGGTACGGAAGGTGAAGTTGCCCGGGGTGATCTCATTCCGGAAGGCCTTGCCCACCTGACACACGCCGAAGGGGAGCTTGCGGCGGGTGGTGCGCTGGATATTGGCGAAGTTCACAAAAATGCCCTGCGCGGTCTCGGGACGCAGATAGCAGGTGGAGGCGGTGTCCTCGGTGACGCCGATCTGGGTCTTGAACATCAGGTTGAACTTGCGGATGGGGGTGAAGCTGTGCTTGCCGCAGGTGGGGCAGACCACATCCTCGTGCTCGGAAATGAAGGCGTCCATCTCGTCAAAGCTCATGGCGTCCACGTTGACGCCCTTGCCGGACTCGGATGCCTCGATGAGCTTGTCCGCCCGCTGCCGGGCGCCGCAGCCCTTGCAGTCCACCAGCGGATCGGAGAAGTTGCCCACATGACCGGTGGTGACCCAAGTCTGGGGGTTCATGATGATGGCGGCGTCCAGACCCACGTTGTAGTCGGACTCCTGTACGAACTTTTTCAGCCACGCCTTCTTGACGTTATTTTTGAACTCCACACCCAGAGGGCCGTAGTCCCAGGAGTTGGCAAGGCCGCCGTAGATCTCGGAGCCGGCATAGACGAAGCCCCGGTTCTTGCAGAGGTTCACGATCATGTCCAGAGTTTTTTCACTGTTTTTCATGGTATTTCCTCCAAATTTTTTGGGTATTCTTATTGCTGAGTGTTTATTATACAGGGATTTTCCCTGTAAATCAAGAGGGAAAGGCGGATTTTGGCAACTGTAGAGACAGGCCGACAGTCCCTGTGCGCGAAGCGGCTTAACCTTCTGTGTACCGGAACGCTTCGCCCAAATCAGAAATCATCTTTTCATAGATCATGTCGCTTAAGGCTACGGTGCTCATGCCAGCGTAGCTTTCCGGCGGGATGACCTCCACCAGATGCAGCTCCACATCGGTGTGACCCAAATGCCTGAGATTTTTGAAAATGTCCCGGGTGTTCTGGATGGTGCACACCACAATAGGCACATTGGTCTTCTGGGCGATTTTGAAGACACCGGGGCGGAAGGGGTGCACCTTGCCGTCCTTGCTGGTGTAGCCCTCGGGGAAGGCGCAGACGGAGACCTTGTCCTCCTTGATGAGCTGAATGCACTTAAGAATCGATTTCAGGGCCTGCCGGTCGTTTTCCCGGTCGATGGGCTGGCAGAGGATTTTGTGCATGAAGGCCCCGATGAAGGGCAGCTTATAATTCTCCTTCTTGGTCAGAAAGGCCAGTTGGCTTTTCCGGAAGCAGTGGAGCACGATGCCCGGATCGGCAACGAACAGGTGGTTGCACACCAGCAGGAAGCGGCCCTCTTTAGGGGTGTTCTCCAAACCCTTCGTGTGCAGCCGCACCCGCACCAGATGAATCAAAGCCTCAATGTAAAGGTGCATAACGGCCCGGTAGAATTTACTGTCCTCTTCCTGGGGCTTGTTCAGGTCCACCACGCCGCAAACCACACACAAAAACAGAAGCGCCAGCAAAAATAGTGCCGCGTAAATCCCCACAAACAGCAGCGGCAGCGTCCAGAATGCCCAGCCCGCGCAGGCAAAGATCACGCAGGAAATCAGCAGCGAAGCGGCGGCAATGGTCTTGAGCAGCATAAAATTCCTCCATTTTTCGCAGATAGTAGTATTATACTCCGTTTTTTTCCGCAAAACAAGGCAGAATACTGAACAAAGAGTTTTTTCGCAAGGGACTGGAAATTGGGACAATCAACTGCTATAATGCAGCTATCAAGGAAATGGGAGGAATGGGCTGTGAAGCTGAAGGAGTTTCTGCCGCTGTCTGCCCTGCTGCTGGGGCAGTACTGTCTGCAGCTGCGGCGAACCTTATATATGAAAGCGGTCGACGCGACGGGACTGCTGGTGTCCGGCACGACGCTGGAATGGGAAATCTATCTGCTGAGCGCCGCGGTTCTGCTGCTGTTCGCCGCCGCCAGCCGAAAGCAGGAGGGAAAAATTCTGACGGGTTCCGTTACCGCGCTGGGGCAGCTTGTGGGCGCTGTGGGCATCGGCTGGACGGCTCTGCGGTATCCGGGGGAAATGCCCGGCCTGGTGGGAAATCTGTGGAGAATCCTTGGAATTGTCTCGGCTCTGTGCCTGATCTGGTCGGCTTATTGCTCCTTCCGCGGGAAAACGCCCCAGTTTCTTGTCCTGCTGGCGCCCTGTCTGTTCTGGCTGGTGCATCTGGCGGACAACTACCGAGGCTGGAGCGGCGCGCCCCAGCTGCAAAGCTACCTGTTCGCGCTGCTGGGCACCATGACCATGACCCTGTTTTCCTACTACACCGCCGCCGGCACCGTGGACCTGGGAAAGCCCCGGCGGTTGAAATTCACCGCGCTGGCTGCGGGGTATCTCTGCGCTGCCGCCGCCATGCCGGGGAAGAATCAGTTCCTGTATCTGCTGTCCGCCCTGTGGGCGCTGTCCAGTCTGTAAATTGTCCTTTAACTGAGTAATGCCTTCCCCCGGGGGTGGTGCTCCGCGCCGGTACCACTTAATTCACTAAATTCTCCTTTAGCTGCTTTTTGACGCAGCTTGGTCAATATCATTCGAAATAAGGTTGTGAGCCATGTTTTTACCCCCAAATATACAAAATTGTATCGATTTATTAGAAGCTGCCGGCTTTTCCGCCTACGCCGTGGGGGGCTGCGTCCGGGACGCCTGTCTGGGGCTGAGCCCCCACGACTACGACCTGTGCACCGGCGCATTGCCTGCACAGACCGAGGCGGTCTTCCGGGATTACCGGCTGGTGCTTGCCGGGGAAAAGCACGGCACCGTCACCGTGATTACGGAGGACGGCCCGGTGGAGATCACCACCTTCCGCAGGGAAGGGGGCTACCGGGACAACCGGCACCCGGACTGGGTGAAATTTGTGCCGGACATCGAGGGCGATCTGGCCCGCCGGGACTTCACCGTCAACGCCATGGCCTACTCCCCAAAGCGGGGCTTTGCCGACCCCTTCGGCGGTCGGGAGGACCTCCGCAACCACGTTTTGCGGGCTGTCGGCGACCCGGAAGCCCGATTCCGGGAGGATTCCCTGCGGATTCTGCGGGGGGTGCGGTTTGCCGCCCGGTTCGGCCTGACCCCGGAGGAGCGCACCATGCAGGCCATGCTTTCTCAGGCGGGGCTGATGGAAAATCTGGCCCGGGAGCGGGTATTTGAAGAATTATGTAAACTGCTGCTGGTGGCAAGGGCGGAGGACATCACCCGGTTCGCCCCGATACTGGCGGCGGTGATTCCGGAGCTGACCCCCATGATCGGCTTCGACCAGCACAGCCCCCACCACGCCTACGACCTCATCACCCACACCGCCCATGTGGTGGAGGGGGTTCCGCCGACGCTGTCCCTTCGCTGGGCGGCGCTGCTCCATGACACGGGCAAGGTAAAAACCTTTACGCTGGACGCCACGGGCCGGGGCCATTTTTACGGTCACGCCAGAGACAGCGCCGCCATTGCCGACGATATCCTTCGCCGCCTGAAAGCACCCACCGCCCTGCGGGAGGAGGTCGTGACACTGATTGGAAGGCATATGACCCGGCTCCAGCCGGACAGAAAACTCCTGCGCCGTCAGGTGTCCAAATACGGCTTTCCCATGGTGGAAGCACAGCTTGCCCTGCAGCAGGCGGACATGGGCAGCAAGGGCACGGTTGAGGACGACGGCAGCGCGGTGTTTGCCGAAGTAAGGCAGCTGCTCGCGGATTTGAAAGCCGAGGACGTCTGCCTGAGTCTGAAAGATCTGGCAGTCAATGGAAATGACCTGATGGCTCTGGGCTTTCAGGGGAGGGCCATCGGCGCCTGCCTGAACCGGCTGCTGGAGCTGGTGGTGGAGGAGCGGTTGCCCAACAAAAAAGAGACCCTGCTGACCTTCGCCGCAGGGATAAAGGAGGAAACCCCATGAAAATCGCCATCGTCACCGGAGCCAGCTCCGGTATGGGACGGGAATTTGTCCGTCAGTTAGCGGATTATGTGCAGGTGGAGGAAATCTGGGCCATTGCCCGGCGGCAGGAGGCGCTGGAAGCCCTGAAAGCCGAAACCCCAGTCCCGGTGCGGCCCATTGTGCTGGACTTACTGGAAACAGACAGCTTTGACAAAATCCGCGCCCTTTTGGAAACTGAGCAGCCGGAGGTTCGCCTGCTGGTTAACGCCGCAGGCTTCGGCAAATTCGGCGCTTACCACAGGTCTTCCATCGAGGACGACTGCCGCATGATCGACCTGAACTGCAAGGCCCTGCTGGTAATGACCCGGCTGTGCATCCCCTATATGCAGCCGGGTAGCTGCATTCTGGAACTGGACAGCCTGTCCGCCTTTCAGCCGGTACCCTACATCACCACCTACGGCGCAACGAAAGCCTTCGTCCTGAGCTACAGCCGGGCCATGAACCGGGAGCTGCAAACGAGGGGCATCCGGGTCATGGCCATGAATCCCGGCTGGGTAAAAACCGAGTTTTTCCGCCACGCCTTCCAGAGCAACGACGGTGAGGTGCAGTATTTTGACCGGCTGTACGAGGCGGTGGAGGTGGTGAAAACCGGGCTGCACGACCTGTATCACACGAAAAAGGACTGTTCCATCCACGGCCTGCCCGTGAAGCTTCAGGTGCTTGCCGTTAAGCTGGTGCCCCACCGGTTCGTCATGGATATCTGGCTGAACCAGCAGAAAAAGGCGAAAAATAATATGGATTTGGTAAAATAACATGAAAAAGAAACTAATTGCTCTGATACTGGCTCTGTCGGTACTGCTGTGCGGCTGTGCGGAGATTCTGCCACCGGAACCCACCGTCTCCGGGAAGGGACTGACCGTCCAGTTCATCGACGTGGGGCAGGCGGACTGCGCGCTTTTGTCGTGCGATGGGGAGTATCTGCTCATTGACGGCGGCAATCGGGACGACAGCCAGCTGGTGGTGTCCTTCCTGGAACAGCAGGGCGTACAGGAGCTGGCCGCCGTGGTGTGCACCCACGCCCATGAAGACCA
Organism: uncultured Clostridia bacterium; assembly: GCA_945948535.1. GTDB lineage: Bacteria > Bacillota > Clostridia > Oscillospirales > Oscillospiraceae > Faecousia. Next base: position 19,385 of record CAMFBN010000007.1, on the reverse strand, counting down.
TGTGGGCGGCCTGCCCGCCGTGCTGGCGGTGTACCCCACGAAAGCGGTGTACGCCCCCACAAAGACCTATTCTTCCAACATTTTCGACAAATTCGTCTACTACACCGACCAGCAGGGGCTGGACATCACCATTCCCGCCCCGGGCGACCGGTTCTCGCTGGGGCAGGCGGAGATCACGGTGCTGGGGCCGGTAAAATCCTACGCCGAAACCAATAATACCTCCATCGTTCTGATGGCTACTTACGGCGAAACCGCCTTCCTCTTCACCGGCGACATGGAGACCGACGCGGAAAATGACATGCTGGACTACTGGGAGGGCCGGGTAGACTGGCAGGCCGACGTTCTGAAGGTGGGCCACCACGGCTCCAATACCTCCACCGGCTACCGCTTCCTGAATGCGGTCAACCCGGAATACGGCGTCATCAGCGTGGGGAAGGGCAATGACTACGGTCACCCCCACAAAGAGCCTCTGTCCCGGCTGCGGCAGGCGGGGGTCACCATTCTGCGCACCGACGAGCTGGGCGCCATTCAGGCTGTATCCGATGGGAAGGACGTCACCTTCACCTGGGCCAACCAGTCCGCTGTTCCCGAAAACGCGGATGCGGCGGAGCAGGTGTTCATCGGCAACAAAAACTCCAAAAAGTTCCATGCCCCGGACTGCAAAAACCTGCCCGCCGAGAAAAACTCCGTGGAATTTTCCTCCTATCAGCAGGCCATCGACGCGGGGTACACTCCCTGTGGAAGCTGCCTTGGGTAAGGGGGAGCGTGGAGTGTGAAGTGTGGAGAGTGAAGAGTGGGAAAGCGCGGAAAACAAAGAGTGGAGAGCGAAGTATTTTCACTCCACTCTCCACTTTTAGCTCTCCACTCTCAACTCTCCACGCTTAATCAGTGTGGCATAAACACATTGATATCCACGTTTCCCTGAATTCCGGGTACCCTGCCGCTGCTGGTCCACTGCCACATTTCCACCTTCCAGGGGTAGGTCATGCGGTCCTGATACAATGCCAGCCAGAAGGGGTAGTCCTCCAGCTCACTGAGGTAGTACAGATTCTCCGACTGGTGCCAGTTGAAGTAGACCATGGGCTGATAGCCCATTTTTTTCATCTGCCCGCAGAAGTGGAGCTGGATGTCCGTCAGGGTCTGGGCGTCCATGTTTTTCGTCCGGGCATCCTCCGCGGGGATTTCCCAGTCCAGCACCAGCGGCATGTCTAAATCCACATCTGCCAGCATATTCAGCATGAACTGGATTTCCTCGTCGGTTTCCTTGATATTCAGCGCCTGAGAGAAGAAGTAGGCGCCGATTTTCAGGCCCGCCTTCTTCGCTTCCTTCAGGTTCTTTTTTGCGTACTCGTCCTCCACCAGCTTGCCGCTGCCGTAGCCACGGTAGCCCAGCCGGATGATGGCGAACTCAATGCCGGAATCTTTCACCGCCGCCCAGTCGATGTCCCCCTGGTGGGCGGATACGTCCACGCCGGGACTGCTGTCCACATTCTGAAGCAGCAGATAATTATGGCGGTTATACTGGAAATCATACCGGCCATAGGGATTCCGGTCCGGGGGGATGGTGGGGTTTTCCGGTTCCGTCTCGGAAATGGTCGGTTCCAGAATCACTTCCACCTTCGGTTCCGTCTGCCGGATGTACTGCTCCTTCGCCGTCTCCGGGTCTTCGTCCCGGGACATATAAGGAAGGCTCAGAACCAGCACCGCAATCAGCAACACCGCCGCGATCGCCGCCACGATGCCCATAACGGCCTCCGGGCGAACCCTTCGGGAGCGGGCGCGCAAATCCTCGAGCACCACTTCCTCCTCAGGATAATCGTCCTCTTCCTTAAAATCAAAATCTTCCTTTTCGTTTTCCGGCAGCTTCAATAAATTCACGGTCACTGCCCCCTTTCATAATTCGCTTCCTTTCGACACAGTATACCATAGTTTCCCCCATTCGCCAAGGGGATAATTCCTCTTAAATAAATCTTAAACAATCCGTAAACTTTCCCCGCCGAATGTTGCATTCCGTCTGTTTTGCAATATAATATGTGGTAAACGCGAATATTTCTTAACCGGGTGATTTCTATGAATGGCATTGGCAGCTGGCTGCGGCAGCTCTCCGCGCGGCTTTCCGCGCTTCTGCGGGGGTTTATGGCAGGGCGCTATGGCACGGACAAACTGAATATGGTAATCCTGAGCGTGGGTCTGGCAGTGAGCCTGCTGTCCGTCATTTTCCGCTATCCGCCGGTAAATCTATTGCTGGTGGCGCTGAGCTACGGGCTGATGATCTGGGCCATCTTCCGCACTCTGTCCCGGAACACCTACAAGCGGTATCAGGAAAACCGGAAGTTTTTGCAGGTAATCAATCGGCTGAAGGACCGGCACAACCGCTACTTTGATTGCCCCAAGTGCCGTCAGATGGTGCGGGTGCCCCGGGGGAAGGGAAAAATCTCCATCACCTGCCCCCGCTGCCACGAAAAATTCATTCGAAAGACATAAAACGGCCCCCAAATGTTGGATTTCTGTCCAACATTTGGGGGCATTGCATATTGGTAGTATTACCATTACGATTTGTGTAAAAAGCAGAAACCGCCACTCGGCAAAGTGACGGTTTCTAAGATTTCTTAGCTAACGTTATAAGAGCTGACCGCTTATCGGCAGTGCTCTTTTCGTATGCCAATTACACTAACTGTACAGTACAATTGTATCACGTCTTGCGCGGATGTCAAGTGCTCTACAATACTTCAAACTTATACCCGACGCCCCAGACGGTCTTGAGACTCCAGTTGGAGTGCACATTCTCCAGCTTCTCACGAAGGCGCTTCACATGGACGTCCACCGTCCGGGAATCGCCGAAGTAGTCAAAACCCCAGACCTCGTCCAGCAGCTGGTTGCGGGTGTAGACCCGGTTGGGAGAGGATGCAAGGTAATACAGCAGCTCCATCTCCTTGGGGGGCGTGTCGATTTTCTTGCCGTCCACAATCAGCTCAAAGGCGTCCATGTCAATGGTCAGCTTGTCGAACACCAGCTTTCGGGCTTTCTTCTCGGTGGTGACGCCGGAGGTGCGGCGCAGCACCGCCTCAATCCGGGCCAGTACCTCCTTCATTTCGAAGGGCTTGGTGATGTAGTCGTCGGCGCCGGCCTTCAGGCCGCTGACTTTGTCGTCGGTCTCGCCCTTGGCGGTGAGCATGATGATGGGGGTCTGGGACTCAGCCCGGATGGCCTTGCACACAGCCCAGCCGTCCATGACGGGCATCATCACATCCAGCAGCACCAGATCGGGCTTGATGGCTCGGAATTTTGCCAATCCCTGCCCGCCGTCGGTGGCAACCGTCACGGCGTAGCCCTCCTTTTCCAGATACATTTGCAGCAGCTCCGCAATATTATGATCGTCTTCCGCGATCAAAACCGATACAGCCATGTCTGTTTCCTCCCTTTGTTTCCTTTTTCCCTATTATAGCGCATTGCAGCGGAGGAACGTGAACAATTTGTAAAGAATACGCCCCCAATTTGTGAACACGAAAAAGGGGTTGCATTTGCCGGGCGGAGAAGGTATGATAGAGGTAATGCGTTGACAGTTTTTTACGGGAAAAGGAGCAACTTATGGTAATTGAATTATTGAAGGCCATACTCTTCGGCATTGTGGAGGGCGTTACGGAGTGGCTGCCCATTTCCTCCACGGGACATCTGATTCTGCTGGATGAGTTCATCACCCTGAACGTTTCCGATGCATTTAAGAGTATGTTCGACGTGGTGATTCAGCTGGGCGCCATTTTGGCGGTCATTGTGCTGTTCTTCCACAAGCTGAACCCCTTCTCCCCCAGTAAGTCGGACGGGGAGAAAAAGCAGACCTGGCAGCTCTGGTTCAAGGTCATCGCCGCCATCATTCCCTCTGGCATCGTGGGCGTGCTGTTCGACGACTGGATGGACGCCCACCTGCACAACGCGGTGGTGGTGTCCATCGCCCTGATCGTCTACGGAATCGCCTTTATTCTGGTGGAGAACCGGAAACAGGGCAAATACTTAAGCGGCGGGAGAAATGCCGTAGACAATGTTTATGACATTACATACCGCACGGCCCTGATCATCGGCCTTTTCCAGTGCCTGAGCCTGATTCCCGGCACCTCCCGTTCCGGCTCCACCATTCTGGGCGCTATCTTAATTGGCGTAGGGCGCAGTGCCGGCGCGGAATTCTCCTTCTTCATGGCGATTCCCACCATGCTGGGGGCCTCCGCTATCAAGTTGCTGAAATTTTTGCTGTCCGGCGTCAGCGCCACCGGCACGGAAATCGGTGTGCTGGCGGTGGGCTGTGTGGTGTCCTTCGTGGTGAGTTTGCTGGTCATCAAGGGCCTGATGCAGTATGTGCGGAGCCATTCCTTCTCCGCCTTCGGCGTGTACCGCATCGTGCTGGGCATCATCGTGCTGGCGTATTTTGCACTGATCGCGTGAAATCATTGTAATTGCACTGTAGGGCGGGGGCTTGTCCCCGCCGTCGGCGAAGCCGCAGTACATACCGGGCTGGCGGGGGCAAGCCCCCGCCCTACAGAACAAAAAAATAAACGGGGGGTTCCTTATGGACTACACACTGGAAAACGAGTACCTGAAGGTCACAATCACCACCTCCGGCGCTCAGGTCAAAAGCGTGATTCGCAAGTGTGACGGTGTGGAGCATATGTGGCAGGCGGACAAGGCGGTTTGGGGCTATCATGCGCCCATTCTGTTCCCACACTGCGGCAAGGTGGTGGACGGCGTCATCGAGGCCAAGGGGAAAACCTGTCGGTCCCCCCAGCACGGCTTTGCCCGACTGATGGAGCACAGCTTTGTGGATCAGAGCCGGGATACGCTGGTGCTGGAGCTGTGCGCAGACGAGGAAACCGGTCAGATGTTCCCCTACGCGTTCCGGCTGGTGTCCATCTTCACGCTGGAGGGCAGCACCCTGCACCACACCCTGAGTGTAGAGAATCTGGACGGGTGCGCCATGCCCTTCGGCATCGGCTACCATCCCGGCTTTGCTATTCCCTTCGACGATCAGCACACCGCCGAAGACTACGAGCTGCGTTTTTCCGAGCCAGAGTCTCCCCTGTGCGTCAACAACCTGCCCCACGGGCTGATGCACGGCAACCTCTACTATCTCGGCTCCAACATCCAGTCCATTCCCATTGACGACAAGCTCTTCGCCAATGACTCTCACTGCATGGTGAACCTGCGCTCCCAGACCCTGGGGCTGTACGAAAAGGACACGGGTAGGGCGGTGGTCTGCGACATCTCCCAGTTCCCCTACACTCTGATCTGGAGCAAGCCCGGTACGCCCAAATTCGTGTGCATCGAGCCTTGGCACAGCCTGCCCTCTCCGGAGAATGGCAGCACCCGCTGGGAAGAAAAGCCCGCCGCCGCCATTCTGGCCCCCGGCGAGGAATGGAGCTGCACCTTAAGCACCAGCTTTGTCCGGTAATCGTCTCCTGCCATTGCGAACCAGCACGCTGGTTCGCAATGGCTTTTTTTATTGCTTGAAAAATGGCGCTGACAGCGGTATAATAGTTGGAAAAATGGAAAAAGGACGTTAAAATATGGGCAGAAAAAGGACAGCCGTCTATCTGATGACGGCAATGCTTCTGCTGCTGCTCGGCATGACAGAACTGATACTGATACAGCGGGAGAATTTTCCTTTCTCGGTGGAAATTCCATCGGACGGCGGCAGCGAGACAATCGACTGCTGGCGCAGAGACGGTTGCTTCTATGTGTTTCTTCCCGGCTACGCCGATCCCAATCAGGCGGTTTTGAAGATCAATTGGCTGTTCCCTGTGTATATTGAGGACCGGCGGATCGGTGGCGGCGAGGTGTGCGGCGGGTTCCCCCAATGGGAGCCACTGAAGCTTACCTACAAAAAATGGGGAAAAACCTATGAAGAGACGGTCATGTTTACCCAATCGGCAAGGATTCCCACCCTGTACATCGACACCGCCTCCGGGTCTATGGACTACATTCACGAGAAAAAAGGGAACGCCGAAGCAGGGTTTCTCCGCCTGTACACTCCGGAGGGTGCTCTGGACTGCGCAGCCCAGATCAGCGCCATGAATGGCCGGGGCAACAGCACCTGGGCGGATTCCGAAAAGAAGCCCTACGGTCTGGAGCTGACGCAGAAAGCTGATTTGCTGGGCATGGGAGCGGCGAAAAAATGGATTTTGCTGGCGAATTTTTTTGATCCTTCCAATATCAGCAACAAAATGGCCTATGACTTCGCGGAAGCCGTGGGCTGCGCCTTCACCCCGGAGTGCCAGTGGGTGGATTTGTTCCTCAACGGCAACTACGCCGGATTGTATATGCTCAGCGAGCGCAACGAGGTGGACCCCCAGCGGGTGGATATTGCGAAAGACGGCAGTTTCCTGGTGTCTATGGAAATGGGTTCCCGCTGGAGGGGACGGAATTATGACGCATTTTTCACCAGACGCCGCAATTTCCTGCGGATTCATTACGCCGGTACACCGACCAGCAGGATCAGTGAGGTATGGCAGCGTGTGGAGGACGCAATTTTTGCGGAGGACGGCTTGGATCCAGCTACGGGAAAACGCTGGGATGCGCTGATCGATGTGGATTCCTGGGCGCGGCAGTTCCTGCTGTGGGATGTGTTCGCGGAATATGACGCGGCAACGCTGAGTAAGTTCTTCTATTATGACAGCCGGAAGGACCAGATATTTGGTGGCCCCGTTTGGGATATGGACAATATTTTGAATCAAAGCGGTTTGCTTCCGCCGAATATTCTGGCATCGGAGCGCAGGTACATCTGGAACCGGGACGAGGAATCCATGTTTTACAAGCTGTATCAGAAGGACAGCTTCCGGGAGACGGTGAAGCGGCTGTACCGGGAGGAATACCGCCCACTGCTGCTGGAGCTGGCGGACACGGGGATGGATCGGTATCTGGCCCGGATTCAATCGGCTGCCGCCCAGAACTGCATCCGCTGGGGGATGTCGAGTCCTGAGGAAGCGGTGCGTCGGCAAAAGGATTACCTTTTGGAGCACATTGCGTTCCTGGACGAATACTGGGCAGCGGAGGAGGACTACTGCGTCCTCGAGGTTTTGGCGGAGCAGCAGTGGAGAAGCTACGCTGTCCGTAGGGGCGAACCGGCGGAATTTCTGCCGGCGGAAGGGGTCGTATGGCAGGACTATGAGACGGGGGAACCTTTTGATGTTCGCGCCCCTGTTACGCAGAACCGGGTAATCCGTAAGATTGATAATGAGGAGGCCTGACAGTATGCCGCAGATTTTAATTCCTGCCGTTCCGGCGGTGAAAACCGCAGTGCCGGCCTTTCACCACGAGCTGATGTAACGGTGGGATTTTCTGTGGGAATAGTTCTGTCGTTTCTTCGCTTATGGATTGAAAAATATCACGTTCTGCGGTACAATTATCCGAAAACGGCATAAGGGCGAGTGTATATGAAGAAAAGACTGGCCGTAGTCTATTGGATGACGGCGATGTTTTTGCTGGTGCTTTCCGTGTTGGGGTTGATGGAAATTCAACAGTATGACTTTCCTTTTTCTGTAGTGGTGACCACACAGGGCGGCAGTGAGACAATAAAATGCTGGCAGGACAGCCAATGCTACTATGTGTTTTTGCCCAGCGGCACCGACCCGGATCAGGCAAAGCTGGTATCAAACCCCCTGTTCCCAGTCCGGATTAATGGGGAGCGGGTGGATAAGAAAACAGTATGCGGGAATTTCCCGTTTTTTGTGGAATTGCCGCTTTCCTACCAAAAGTGGGGGAAAAGCTACGAGGAAACCGTATGTTTTTATCAGTCTGACAATGTCCCTACATTGTACATCGACACCGCCTCCGGTTCCATGGACTACATCCACTCAGAAAAGGGCAACGCAGAATCCGGTATGCTTCGACTTTATCGGCCGGATGGAACATTGGATTGCGATACCCAGATCCGAAGCATCAACGGTCGCGGCAATATTACTTGGACTAAGGACAAGAAGCCCTACAGTCTGGAACTGATGCAAAAGGAAGACATTTTGGGTATGGGTGCGGCAAAGAAGTGGATTCTGCTGGCAAATGCCATTGATCCTACCAATATGTGCAACAAAATGTGCTACGATTTAGCCGCCAGGGCAGGCTGCGCCTACACTCCGGAATGCCAGTGGGTGGATTTGTATTTGAACGGCAACTATGCCGGACTGTATTTGATCTCTGAACGCAATGAAGTGGATACTCAGCGGGTAAATATCTCGAAGAAAGGCAGTTTCCTGATTTCCAAGGAACGGGCAGACCGTTGGATGGGTAGAAATTACTCAGCTTTCTTCTCCCGGCGTGAGGATTTCTTCCGGATCCACTATGCCGGTATGGATGAGGACTGGATTTGGGAAATCTGGCAGTCTGTGGAGGATTCTATATTCGCCGAAGACGGAATTGATCCCCGGACAGGAAAATCCTGGGACGAACTGATTGATGTGGAGTCCTGGGCACAACAGTTCCTGATCTGGGATTGCTTCATAGATATTGACGCTGCCTTTCTGAGTAAGTTTTTCTATTATGACGCAAGTAGTGAGCTGGTTTTTGCTGGCCCGCTTTGGGATATGGACAATATCTTTTCCGGCCTAAGCACCTATCCAATCAGCATTCTGGCATCGGAACGCAGGTTCATCTGGGAATGGGGGCAGGAATCCATATTTTACTACCTTTCTCTGAAGGATAGCTTCCGGGAGACGGTAAAGCAGCTGTATTGGGAGAAATTCAGGCCACTGCTTCTGGAATTGGCGGAATCGGGAATGGATCAATACAGGGAACAGATTCATACAGCAGCTTTTCTGAACGATATCCGCTGGGGCAGATCAAATGCCGAGGAAGTAATCGAGCAGAGAAAGAGCTACCTGCTGGACCGGATTGGCTTTCTTGATGATTACTTGGGATCTGAAGAAGATTACTGCATGATTAGCTTGATAATACTTAAAGACAATCAATGGCGAAGCATTGCCGTTCGACGGGGGGAAATCGCGGATTTTCTGTTCTCTGATGGGGCGACATGGCTGGACTATGAAACCGGCGAGCCATTTGATGTTACCGTTCCTGTGATGGATGACTGGGTAATTTATCAAGCTAGGAATAAGGAGGAATAATGAAATGCCGCAAATATTGACGCCCCCCGCGGCATCGGTGAAAACCGCGGAACCGGGCTTTCGCCACGAGCTGAAATATCTCATCACCTCCGCTCAGGTTGGGATGCTGAAAAGCAGGCTCACCGGCATCGCGCCGCTGGATTCCCACGCGGACGGCGGCTCTTACCGCATCCGCAGCCTGTACTTTGACGATTACGACGACCGGTGCTTCCGGGAAAATGAAGACGGCACTGACCCCCGGGAGAAATTCCGCATCCGGATTTACAACAGCGACACCAGCCGCATCACGCTGGAATGCAAGCGCAAGGAGCGGGGCAAGACCCTGAAAACCGCCTGCCCGCTGACGCTGGAACAGACGGAACAGCTGATGGCAGGGATACCGCTGCGTGACATCGCCGGACAGCCGCCGCTCCTGCAAAAGCTGACGGCCCTGATGCTGACCCGGCGGATGCGTCCGGTGGTGATCGTGGAATACGACCGGATTCCCTACGTTTACCGGGAGGGGAACGTCCGGATTACGCTGGACACGAACATTTCCTCCTGCGCGGACGGGAAGCGGTTTCTTGAGCCGTCCATCCCCCGCAGGCCGGTGCTGCCCTTGGGGCAGCAGCTGCTGGAGGTGAAATACGACGCCTTCCTTCCGGATTTTCTCTACCGCAGCCTATCCCTGAATAATTTAAGCCAAACCGCGTTTTCCAAATATTACCTTTGCAGAAAATACACAAGATAAGGAGAAAATTATGAGTTTTAAGGACATTTTCAAGAAATCCTTTCTGGAGGGCTTCGCCACCGGTGAGTTGACCGGCAGAGTGATTCTGGCAGCCCTGGGCATCGCCGCCGTTTTGGCGCTGTACATCTTCTTCGTCTACCGGGTGATGACCCGCAAGACCTTCTATTCCAAGAATTTTGGCATCGCTTTGGTGGGGGTGGCGCTGATTACCGCCGCGCTGATTCTCACCATGCAGTCCAGCGTGGTGATCTCGCTGGGCATGGTGGGCGCCCTGTCCATCGTCCGGTTCCGCACCGCCATCAAGGACCCGCTGGATCTCATGTTCTTGTTCTGGGCCATCAGCATCGGCATTATCTGCGGCGCGGGAATGGCCCAGATTGCGGTAATTCTGTCCGTGGGCCTGACGGTGGGCCTTCTGTTTCTGGACAAGCTGCCGGTTGCCAAAGCGCCCATGATTCTGGTGGTGAACGCACAGGGACTGGAGACGGAGGACGCGGTGTGTCAGGCGGTGGCGAAATACGCCAAACATTACAGCGTCAAGTCCCGGAACGTGTCGGCGCAGACGCTGGATCTGGTGCTGGAGCTGCGCACGGCCCAGGGCGCGGAGCTGGTGCGGGCTGTGAATCAGCTGGAGGGCGTTCAGTCCGTCAGCCTCATGTCCCACGATGGTGAGGTTTCCTTCTAAACGAAATTGCAAGAGTGTCATTGTGAGCCCGCACGCTGGCTCGCAATGACATTTTTTAGTCAGTGAAAGGGGAAAATTTAGCTAACAAAGCCTTCCCCTCTGGGGTGGTGCTCCGCGCAGCGAATCCAAATCAAATGATTGCCGGTGGCAATCACACCTTAATTCTTAAGATGGCCGAGCGTAAGCGAGGTCGGAAGAGGCAAATACCATTTCTCCGAACTGCTTCTGTATGTCCAACGTGGTTCCGCCCTCTTCCGCCCCCTTCGGGGGCACCTTCCCCAAAGGGGAAGGCATTGCTTCGCTAAAGCACAATTTCGCTGACTAACACAGATATGCACGGGACAGCCCCTTCTGCACCGAATCGCCGCTTTGCAGAAGGGAGCGGCGGTGAGCTGCCCTCACGGTTGGATTGGAAAAAACGCCCCCCGGACGGTAAGTCCGGGGGGCGGGGGTTATATCGTGCGGGGAATGACTGGTGGCGTTATTATTTTTCGTAAGTCTCGTTGGAAACCACCAGCTTGAAGGTAGCGGTCTTCCTGGAGCCGTCCTTGGCGGTGGCCTTGATGGTGACGGTGCCGGGGTTCAGGCCCTTAAGACGAAGTACGTCAATCTCCTCCTCCTCATGCATGCCATCATACCGCTTTTCTACGATGTTCTTCTTGCCGGAGATTGTCCAGGTGACATCCGGGTTGGCGTAGTATTCGCCGGTAACATCGGAAACCATCGCGCCGAACTCCAGAGGCTCGCCCTGCTTGATGGTGACGGTGCGGTTGTTCAGGTACTCAACATATTCTCCACGCTCTCCATCCGGCCAATAGCCAACGGAAGCGATATTGATGGCGCCGGTCATGCCGTAGGCCTGAATGAAGATGGGATCAGACATGTAATTCCCATCCTGGGAACTTGCGAAAACGGCGTAGCAGCGGCCATGGGTGTACCAGGACTTGTCGATCTTGAGAACGCCGTTCTTGACGGTGGTGTTGTCGTTCCAGTTGAGTTCTTCCAGCTTATCTCCATCCAGTTCCCAATCGAATTCGCCCTCGGGATCGCCATTGTAGTAGCACACACCCCAGTTCAGCTTCTTGTTGGTGGCGTCGCTGTTGACCTTGGCCGTCAGCTTCAGGGACTTGCCCACGTAGGCGGGCACGAAGGAGCCGTCCTTATTGGTGGGCCGGGACAGCTTGATGTCGGTCACGGGCTTGACCACATTGAGGGTGAACTTGGCGCTGGGGGCGTCGATCCACTCGCCGCCTTCCCAGTGTCCATCGATCAGAGCACCGTGCTCGTCCCAAAACTCGTCGACCCATTCAGCGCCGTCCAGCACCTGACCCTTGACGGTAATGGTGACCTTGCCGGGCTTGGCGTCCTTGGGAATCTTGATGCCGGTGACGTTGCCCTCAGCATCCTTCACGACCTGGGCAATCTTGGGATTGCTGCTGATGACGTCGGTGCCGCTGGAAGGTACATAGCGGCCGTAGGATTCAACCCAGTATTCGAAATCATCACCGGGTTGCAGCGTCTGATCCTCGCCGGTCAGGTAGAAGTAGCCGTTGTACCCATTAACGTATGCGTAGCTGCGGTACTGGGTCTTTTCAGGGATGATGTGGATGGTGACGGTGTCGGAAGGACAATTCTCTTCACCCAACAATCCGCTCATCCATTCGCCGTAGCATTCCGCGGTGACGGTGACATAATAGTCTTCCTCCACGGGATAGGTGGTCAGCTTGCCGGTGCTCCAGTTAATCCAGCAGTAATCATATACATCTTCGTAGTACTTGTCGTCGAACGCTTCGTCGTCAATCGACCATCCGAACTTCTGAGTGGTGGCCTTGGTCTTGCTGTCATACCAGCCGGTAGCCTTCAGGGACAGGGACTTGCCGCCAACCACGGTGATAACATTATTCTCGTCCTTGCCGTTGATTGTGATGGTATTGTTGGGAATCACGCAGCGGAATTCGCCGGTGACGCTCTGACCGCCGCAGGAGACGGTGAGCTTGCTGGTGCCGATCTTTTTGAAGGTCAGGGTGCCGGTGGCCTTGTCATAGGAGCAGGCACTGCCGGAAACCTTATACGTGAAGTCGGTGGGGAGGTCTTCCAGAACATTGCCATCGTTGTCCATCCAGACGGGCCTGATCCTCTCATCTCCGCCGAGCACATTCCAATGATACCAGTCGGTCTCTATGGGATAATAGTAGTCACCGTAATCATAGGCCAGAACCAGGGCCTTCTCGTTGGCGGGCTTCACATCGATGAAGACGTAGTCCTTCACATCGCTGGAAATCCAATTTTCACTGTCGCTGTCATACACCGAGCGCCCAGGGCAGTTGGCAACCAGCAGCAGCTTGGTGTTCTTCGTAATCCGGCCGAGGGTCAGCTTGCCGCCCTTGATGGTGGCTGCATCGGTGTATTCACCACGGTAGTACTGCTCCTCATAGCAAAAGTACCCATCAATGAGCTCGCCCCAAGGATCTGTGGCTTGATCCTCGTCGACTTCCACGGCCTCCATCAGGTCCCACCAAATGGTAGGCTTGGCAATCGGGAAGTCCTGGTAATCATCATAGTAGGCCTTGGCAGCGATGGCCACGGGCTTATCGCCGGCCGTCATGGTCGTAGGCGCGGAGGTGATCTCCACATCGCGGTGATATCCGTAGATTTCAACGATGCCGGAGTACTTGGCGCCGGAGCCATCCTTGGCGGTGGCGGTGTAGGTCAGCTTGCCGGGGGCCTTGGGGGTCACGATAATGGTATTGTCCTCGGTTTCCTTCCAATCGGCAACGTTTTTGCTGACCTTGATGCTCCATTTCACACCGTCAGCGGGTATCTGGGGCTGGAAGCCGCCGGCGTAGAGCTCAAAGGGTCCATTGCCGATTTCCCGATACCGCGGATCATTATCCTTTCTGTTGACAGCGCCCTCAGCGGATTCCTCATCGGGCGCGGGAGCGGCCTCCAATCCCCAGCTAACATTTACCCAGAAGGACTCAACCGGGGGCTGAATCAGCACGGGCAGATCAGCGGTGATAGTACCAACACCATCAACACTGGGAGTCAGGGTAGCGCGCACAGTAATCTCGCAGTTCTCGGCGGTGACACCGGCGTAGGTGGTCAGGACACCCTTGTTTCTGTCGATGGTGGCAATGGCGCTCCAGTCCTCGCCATCGGCAGACGCGCCCTCGGGAGCGACCGTGTTCAGGGAGCAGGGGTCGCTTGTTATGTACTCGCCGCCCACAATCTCCCAGGTGACTTTTCCGGTGGTATCCTCGGGAAGGTTGGTGGACAGGGACAGCTTCTGACCGGCGGTCAAAAGACAGCCTTCATTGTAGTATTTTCTGGTGGAGGACGGGTACTTGACCTGGAAGCTCTCGGGCACCTTGACCACGTTGACGGTCAGGGTGGTCTTGACCTTGGAATTGTCGGCGCAGGCAGCGGTGACGGTGTACTTGCCGGGCTTGCCGACGGCGGTGACAGTGGCGGTGCCGTCTTCGTTGTCCACAACCTTTACCTGAGAGGAGCTGCTGCTCCACTTGATGGCGGTGGCAGGGCCGAAGTCGGTGGCGTGGGCGGCCACAGTGACGCTGTTGTTCTCACTGCTTCCCACGTTCAGTGTGCAGGATTTGACAACTTCTTCTCCATCAAGCAGAACAAGGCCGGAAACCTTGGGGAAGGTGGCAATGACGGCGGGGCTGTCGGCTACGGTTTTCTCTTGACCCGCTTCAACGACCTGCCGGGCGACGACCATGTGCCAAGCGCCGCCGACGCTGTCTTCCTCGTCAAACTTGAAGGCTTTATTGAACGTTACCGTACCATCCTTGGCCACGGTGATAGGCGGGCAACCTTCGTACTTCTCGTTTACGTCAAGGTACCACTCAATGCCTTCGTTGATTGCGCTGTCTTTGGTGAGCCGGGCTTTCAACTGGAATTTGTCGCCGGCCCGAATGGCCTTCTGGGGCATACTTCCTTCCGCATCGTAGTCCCCATCCATGCCCTCAAGGATCATCATAGGCATGGCTTTCAGGGTGACGGTGACCTCAACGGGCTGGGCCTTCTCAGTCACATCCTCGCGGACGTCTTTGACGGTGATGATACATTCATCCCCGTCCTTGACCTCATCATCAGCATACTCGGCAGAGAACGACAGATACCACTTGTTCGTTTCCGCGTCCTTCTCAACCGGAAGGAAGTCGATTTGGCTAATCCACTCGATGCCCTCATTGTCGGCGCCATCGCCGATTTTGGCCACCAGTTCATAGCGTTGGCCGTTCATCAGCACTTCCATTTTGCCATTTTCGGGCTGCACCACTGTGATGGTGTCTTCGGAAGCGCCAACCGGATCTTCCTCAAGGAGTACGGGGGTGACCTCCTCGAGAACGACTGGGACGGTTTCCTCAGTGGTTTCGGGGACGGTCTCCTCAGAGGTCTCGGGGACAGTCTCCTCGGTGGTCTCGGGGACAGTCTCCTCAGTGGTCTCTGGGACGGTCTCCTCAGTGGTCTCTGGGACGGTCTCCTCAGTGGTCTCTGGGACGGTCTCCTCAGTGGTTTCGGGGATGGTCACCTCTGTGGTCTCGTCATCAGGCGCGATGCCTTCTGCCGCTTCCAGCAGGGCGGGGGTTTCGTCCGGTTCTTCCGCCAATGCCTGGAAAGGCACCATGGACAGAAGCATGGCCATCACCAGCAGAAGGGACAACAGTCTTCTTTTCATGTGTGGTTCCTCCTTTTACAAAAATGTGTTCCGTATCGTCGGGTCAATGGGGAAATCGCGTAGCAGGATATAGTTTCCAGCAACTATAAATATAAAATGCGTCCTTAACAAATACAACAACAAACTGTAACTTTTACAACTAAAATTTTGTCGATTTTGCTCACCGGCAGATCCCTGCGAAGCTGATGTTTGTTTGGATTTCAAAAATCATCAATTTTTCCCTGTCTGGGTCAAAATTTTTTAACATATTTTGATATTGATTTTCTTTTATCGATAGTGTAAGATAGAATTGCAAACTTTGGGATACCATGTTGAAAAAACGGGAATCCCCGCAAGTTCCGCAGGCGTATCCCTGAAATATTATAATGAAAGAGGTTTTTCCAATGATCGATCTGAGCAAGTACGGTATTTCCGGAACCACCGAGATTGTCCACAACCCCTCCTATGAGGAGCTGTTCACCGCCGAGATGGATCCCACTCTGGAAGGCTACGAGAAGGGCCAGGTCAGTGAGCTGGGCGCCGTCAACGTTATGACCGGCGTGTACACCGGCCGCTCCCCCAAAGATAAGTACATCGTCATGGACGAAAACTCCAAGGACACCGTGTGGTGGACCTCCGACGAGTTCAAGAACGACAACCACCCCATGAGCGAGTCCGTCTGGGCCACCGTCAAGGATCTGGCTGTCAAGGAGCTGTCCGGTAAGAAGCTGTACGTCGTCGACGCCTTCTGCGGCGCCAACGCCGACACCCGCATGAACGTCCGGTTCATCGTGGAGGTGGCATGGCAGGCCCACTTCATCAAGAATATGTTCATCGTTCCCACCGAGGAAGAGCTGAAGAGCTTCGAGCCTGACTTCGTGGTCTACAACGCCTCCAAGGCCGCTGTGGAGAACTACAAGGAGCTGGGCCTGAACTCCAGCACCTGCGTGGCCTTCAACATCACCTCCCGTGAGCAGGTCATCCTGAACACCTGGTACGGCGGTGAGATGAAGAAGGGTATGTTCTCCATGATGAACTACTACCTCCCCCTGAAGGGCATCGCCTCCATGCACTGCTCCGCCAACACCGACATGAACGGCGAGAACACCGCCCTGTTCTTCGGCCTGTCCGGCACCGGCAAGACCACCCTGTCCACCGATCCCAAGCGTCTGCTGATCGGCGACGACGAGCACGGCTGGGACGACAACGGCGTGTTCAACTTCGAGGGCGGCTGCTACGCCAAGGTCATCAACCTGGACAAGGACTCCGAGCCTGACATCTACAACGCCATCAAGCGCAACGCTCTGCTGGAGAACGTCTCTCTGGACGGCAGCGGCAAGATCGACTTCGCCGACAAGTCCGTCACCGAGAACACCCGTGTGTCCTACCCCATCACCCACATCAACAACATCGTTCGTCCCATCTCCGCGGCTCCCGCTGCCAAGAACGTGATCTTCCTGTCCGCCGATGCTTTCGGCGTGCTGCCCCCCGTGTCCATCCTGACCCCCGAGCAGGCCAAGTACTACTTCCTGTCCGGCTTCACCGCCAAGCTGGCCGGCACCGAACGCGGCATCACCGAGCCCACTCCCACCTTCTCCGCCTGCTTTGGTCAGGCCTTCCTGGAGCTGCATCCCACCAAGTATGGTGAGGAGCTGGTTAAGAAGATGGAGGCCAATGGCGCCAAGGCTTACCTGGTCAACACCGGCTGGAACGGCACCGGCAAGCGTATCACCATTAAGGACACCCGCGGCATCATCGACGCCATCCTGTCCGGTGATATCCTGAAGGCCGAGACCAAGAAGATCCCCAT
Organism: uncultured Clostridia bacterium; assembly: GCA_945948535.1. Lineage (GTDB taxonomy): Bacteria > Bacillota > Clostridia > Oscillospirales > Oscillospiraceae > Faecousia. The sequence goes on along the minus strand of CAMFBN010000007.1, from coordinate 2,384 downwards.
GTTCAACCTGGAGGTTCCCACCTCCCTGCCCGGCGTGAACCCCGCCATTCTGGATCCCCGCGACACCTATGCCGACGCTTCCGAGTGGGAGACCAAGGCCAAGGATCTGGCTTCCCGGTTCATCAAGAACTTCGCCAAGTACACCGGCAACGAAGCCGGCAAGGCTCTGGTGGAGGCCGGCCCTCAGCTGTAATCCCCTTATAAGCGTAAAAATGTCCTCAGCTTCGGCTGAGGACATTTTTAGTGTGAGGAGTGGAGAGTGGAGTGTGGAGAGTGGAGTGTGGAGTGGGCGGAGTCATGATACCGTATGGTAGCGATACTGGGCGGTGCCCTATGGTGCGTCGAATACAGACCAGCCTACGCACGCATTGTCAGCGGCGACTCGCCGCCTTTTGTCAAGCTGTAAATATGAACAATATTTGACCACGAAAATAAACAATCTTCACAAAACTTAATACTTGCTTAACAACTTTCCCCTTTTTTCCTTAATATTTTACAGGTATAATAAGGCCATAAAGATCAAGTGAACCACTCCAGTCCTCAAACAGGACGGTTTCTATAAATTGCTACCTACCATCTTTTTCATTTTTCCTCTCCTCTTTTCTTGTTGCAAAAACCGCGGCACATGCCGCGGTTTTTGCATTTGCGGCGAGTCGCCGCTGACAATGCGTGCGTAAGCTGGTCTATCATCGTTACACCCTTGGGCACCGCTCGGTATCGGCGGCGATGTTCAATATTGAGATTTACAAATAAACAAGGGGCGGGTCAATAACCCGCCCCTGTCATTACATATTGGTGTCGAAACCGAGCTGAACTCATTGGACTTTTGATGATGCACCGGCCAGGCACGCTTTGTCAGCGGCCACCGGCGGCTCCCATGAGAACTTTCGCCAGATCGGAATTGGCGTCCAGAATCACGGTCTTGTCATTGCCGTCCAGACTGGATTTCAGAGCGTCCAGCGCCAGAGTAAACTCATAGAATTCCTGCTTATCGGGGCTATCGTAGGCCTCCGCCAGCAGACGCATATACTCCTGTTCACCCTCGGCCTCCCGCTTGGCGGCTTCTGCCTGGGCGTCGGAAACCATGATGTTCACCTTTTTGTCCACATCGTTTCGGATGATTGAAGCCTCGTAGTTGCCGTCGGCGGTGTACTTTTCCGCCATCTGGTTCCGTTCGGAAATCATGCGTCCGTAGACCGCGTTCAGGTTGCTTTCCGGAAGATCAAACTGCTTGATTTTCACATCCTCCACCCGGATGCCGTAGGTTTTCGCCAGGGCGTTCACGTCGGAGGCGATGTTGCCGTAGATGTCGTTGCGCTTGGAGCCGTCTTCCATGTTGATGATGTCACTCTGGGCCAGCGTGCCCATGACGGTCTTCAGTTCGTTATAGGTCAGGGCGTCCAGCCGCTGCTCGGCAACGGAGGTGGAACCGAGGGTCTGATAGAACAGCTTGGGGTCGGAAATGCTCCACAGAATGTAGCAGTCCACGGTCATATTCTGCTTGTCCGAGGTCAGCACCTCAGAGGGCGGAATGTCATACAGCTGTGTGGCACGGCTAAAATACTTCACGGTATCCAGGAAGGGCACCTTGAAGTGCAGGCCGGATTCGGCAGTGGTGTCGATAATTTTGGAGAAACGCACGGTGCAGGCGTATTCATTTTCCGCAACCGTAAAGCAGGAGCCTGCCAGCAAAATGGCGGCCAGCAATACAACAACAATCGCAATACCTGTTTTCTTCATGGGTTACTGGCCTCCTTCCACGGTAGTCATGGGTTCCAACGGCAGCAGCGTCTGCAAATTGCCGCCGTCGCCGGTGTTTACGTACAGCTTGACCCCGGGCAGAACCTTGGAAATGGTTTCATAATACATCCGGGAGCGGGTGATGCCGGGATTCTGGGCGTATTCCTCATACATGGCGTTGAACATGGCAACCTGCTCCACGGCTTCGTTGATTCGCTTCTGCTTCAGATATTCGGCATTCTGAATCAGCTTGTCCGCCTTGGCCTGGGCGTCGGGCAGCTGGGCGTTCTGGTAGGCCTTGGCGTCATTGATGACGGTCTCCGCCTGCTGCTTTGCGGTTTCCACCGCCTTGAAGGCCTCGATGACCTCTGCCGTGGGCGGCTCCGCGTCCTGAATCTTCACGTCCACCAGTGTCAGACCGATTTCGTATTCCTGCAAAATTTGCGTGACCAGCTCCTTGACCTGCATCTGAATACTTTCCTTGCCGTCGGTGAGCACCGCGTCCACGCTGGAGGAGCCTACCACGTTGCGCACCTGACTCTGAATCAGGTTCCGTAGAATCAGCTCCGGCTCATCGGAGGAGAACAGATACTGCACCGGGTCGGAAATCTTGTACTCCACGAAGAAATCCACGTTGACGATGT
>CAMFBN010000006.1 GCA_945948535.1 uncultured Clostridia bacterium | reverse complement strand
CCCGCTATATGGCGACGCTGGCAATGTTCTGCGGAATTTTGCTGGTGATGGGCGCGACAGGGATCGGATTTATTCCGCTGCCAGTCATCAAAGCAACCACCATGCACATCCCGGTGATTCTTGGCGCGATCCTTCTGGGACCCGCTGCAGGCGCGGTACTTGGCGGTGTGTTCGGCCTTTGCTCCATCTGGGCGAACACCACTTCTCCCGGACTTCTGGCTTTTGCCTTTTCTCCGTTTATGACAACGGAAGGCCTGCCCGGTGTGCTGAAAAGCCTTTGGATTGCTCTCGGATGCCGTATTTTGCTGGGTGTGATCGCGGGGTGGCTCTGGAAGGGGCTGAAGCGGGTTTTGAAGCAGGACTATCTGGCACTGCCAGTGACTGCGGCAGTTGCGACGATCTGCCATACAATCCTTGTGATGGGCAGCATCTATCTGCTGCTGGCGCAGCAGTACGCACAGGCAAAAAATGTTGCCATTACGGCGGTATTCGGTCTGGTGATGGGCACTGTAACAGCTTCCGGGATTCCTGAGGCGATTATCGCGGCAGTGCTTGTTACCGTGATTGGCAAGGCGCTGCTGCATTTAATGGAACGTATGAAGAGACGGTAAGGAGGACGGACATGCTTCTGGCGATTGATATCGGCAATACCAATCTGGTGATTGGCTGCTTTCGGGATGACAAGATTCTGTTCAAGGCACGTATCGCAACCGACCACACAAGAACCTCTGACCAGTACGGTGTGGAAATCAAAAGTATGCTGGAAGCATATGGCGTTCAAATTTCGGACATCGAGGACTGCATCATTTCTTCAGTGGTTCCGCCGGTGTTTAACTCTGTGCGGACAGGCGTCATTAAAATTATCGGAAAGCAGCCCATGGTGGTCGGACCCGGTTTGAAAACAGGCCTGAATATCCATGTGGATGTTCCTTCTCAGGTCGGCAGTGACCGAATTGTGATTGCGGTTGCGGCGCTGGCGGAATACAAAGCGCCGATGCTCCTGATGGACCTTGGCACTGCCACCACCATTGAGGCGGTGGAACCGGATAATATTTACATGGGCGGCGTGATTATTCCCGGCGTGCGGGTCTCTCTGGACGCGCTGACGAGCCGCGCGGCCCAGCTGCCGGGCATCAGCCTGGATCAGCCAAAGCAGGTCATCGGGAAAAATACCGTGGACTGCATGCGCAGCGGGATGATGTACGGAACAGCTGCCATGATTGACGGCCTTGTGGAACGGATGGAGGAGGAATTGGGCCACCGCTGCACGCTGATTGCCACCGGCGGACTTGCCCAGTTTATTACGCCCCTGTGCAAAAGGAAGATCATTTTGGAAAAGGATCTTCTGCTGAAGGGCCTGAATATTATCTATAAGAAGAACAAGAAATGATATATTTTGGAAAGCCACTCCGCTTTTTTGCGGGGTGGTTTTTTCAGTGCTATTCCACTTCCCGGAAGCATAGGCTATGCCAGGAGTGATGCAAATGATTTGTGCGTGGAAGCAGCTATTGTCTATTCTGCCACCGGAGGTTGGAACGCAAGTGGACCGCCAGGGAAAGGAGACCCTTCAGGAACTGCGTCTCCGGCTCAACGCGCCGCCGGAAATGGTCACCGCTGCGGGCAGCGTCTGGCTGAAGGGAACTGTCCGTAAGGAAAATTTGGATTATGTCGTAAATTCCGCCAGCCGCTATTCCCCATGGTGCGCCAGCACCATGGCACAGGGCTACCTTACAGCTCCCGGCGGTCATCGAATCGGCATTTGCGGTGACGCGGTATGGAATGCGGATGTACCGGGCAGCTTTCAAAGATTCACATCCCTGTGTATCCGTGTTGCCCGGGACTATCCGGGAGCAGCGGACAGAATTACGGATACACGGGAATCTATCCTGATCGTTGGTGCTCCCGGCTGGGGCAAGACCACACTTCTTCGGGATCTGGCCAGAAGAATCGCCAGTGACTGCATTGTCTCCGTTGTGGACGAGCGGGGAGAACTGTATCCGGAAGGCTTTCAGCGCGGAAAACGGATGGACGTTCTGTATGGATTTCCAAAGCCTCGGGGGATGGACATGGTGCTCCGAACCATGGGCCCGAATTACATCGCGGTGGATGAAATCACCGCGGACGCGGACTGCGCCGCATTGATTCAGGCAGCGAATTGTGGTGTGCGTCTGATTGCCACCGCTCACGCCTCCGGTATACAGGATTTGAAACAAAGACCTATTTACCGGTCCCTTCTGGACAGCCGGGTTTTTCAGGCTTTTGTGCTGCTCAAAAAAGACAAGTCCTATTGCGTAGAAAGGGTGGTATCATGAACGCCAGGTGGATTGGGACAATTTTTGTGCTTTTCAGCTGCGGCGGGTTCGGTTTCAGCATTGCGCACAGCTACCGGCAAAGGGAACGACTTCTGCATCAGCTGCTTGCAGCGCTGGAAATGATGGCCTCAGAACTGGAATATCGGCTGACGCCTCTGCCGGAGCTTGCCCGCAAAGCCGCAAAGGATACTGGCGGCGTATTGCGGGATGTATTTCTGAACCTTGCCAGAGAGCTGGACTGGCAGTCAGAGCCGGATGCGGGAAGCTGTATGCGTGCCGCCATGGATAAATGTCATGATCTTCCAACCTGCCTGAGACGGCCTCTGCGCCTGCTGGGGCAGACACTTGGACGCTTCGACCTTCCGGGACAGCTGCAGGGACTTAAATCTGTGCAGGATGCCTGCCGAAGAGAAATTGCCCGGCTTGAGAATAACCGGGATGCCAGATTGCGCAGCTATCAGACGCTGGGGCTCTGCACGGGTGCGGCACTGGTGATATTGTTTGCCTAATGGATATTGACTTGATTTTCAAGATTGCCGCTGTGGGAATTATCGTATCCATATTGAATCAGGTGCTCTCCCGTTCCGGCAGGGAAGAGCAGGCAACGATGACCAGCCTGGCTGGTTTGGTGGTGGTACTGATGATTCTGGCGCAAAAAATAGCGGAACTGTTTGACCTGGTGAAGAATCTGTTTGAGTTCTGATGAGTGAATTTTGGAAAACCACATCCATTGTGCTTCTCACGGTGATCCTCGGCCTGGCGGTTGGAAAAACAGAGCGGGATATTTCGGCGGTATTGAGTCTGGTCGCCGCCTGCATCGCCGCCGGCGTTGCGGTGACGATTCTGGAACCGGTTCTGGATTACCTGTGGGAGCTTCAGCGGCTTTGTGATCTGCCGGAGGGGCTGGTCAGCGTGCTGCTGAAGGCGGTGGGAATTGCACTGGTAGCGGAACTGTCCTCGGCAGTCTGTACGGATGCCGGAAACGCTTTACTGGGCAGGATGCTGCAAATTCTAGGCGGAGCGGTTGTACTGTCGCTGTCCGTTCCGATGTTTCGTACACTTATGACGATAATTAAGGAGATGATCGGAGGCCTATGACCAAGCTGATTGCCTCAATATTGCTTGTTCTGTTATTATGCCTGCCTGCTTCCGCAGCGGAATTTTCCGCGCCTGAGGTGCCGGATTCCGGCAGCAGCCTGATGCCTTCCGAAACGCAAAATTTCGGCAGCGGCATGGCAGAGCTTCTGAAAAAGGCGATTTTATTGATTCGCCCGGACCTGTCAGAGGCGCTCAGACTCGCTGCCGGCCTGATTGCGTCCGTGATTCTGGTCAGTTCGCTGCGTTCCTTCTCGGGGATTTCCAAAAGCGCGGTGACCTTAACCGGCGCGGTTATCGTGTCCATACAGCTTCTGTCTTCAGCGAATTCTATGCTTCGTCTGGGCTGCGATACAATCAACGAACTGAGTAATTACGGAAAGCTCCTGCTCCCGGTTATGGCAACGGCACTGGCGGCACAGGGCGGCGTGACGGCCTCCGCAGCACTGTATGTGGGAACTACCGCATTTGATACCGTCCTCAGCAGCCTGATTGCCCGCTTGTTTACACCCATGGTTCTTGTTTTTATAGCGATTGGCATTGCAGTGTACGCACTTGGCGATGACACCCTGAAAAGACTTCAGGAGTTGGTGAAAGGAATTGTAACCTGGAGCCTGAAAGCGATCCTGATTGCGTATACAGCCTATATGGGCATAACAGGTGTCGTCAGCGGAACCACGGATGCCGCCGCGCTAAAGGCCGCGAAACTGACCATCTCGACCGTTGTCCCGGTCGTTGGCGGAATCCTGTCTGACGCATCTGAGGCGGTACTCGTCAGTGTTGGAACAATGAAAAATGCCGCCGGTATCTACGGAATTCTTGCGGCAGCCGCAATTTTTCTGGAACCTTTTTTAAAAATAGGCGCTCACTACCTTGTTTTGAAGGGAACCGGGGCTGTCTGCACGGTTCTTGATCCGAAGGGACTGGGCGGATTGATAGACGTTTTTTCCGGCGCCATGGGTTTGATTCTTGCCATGACCGGGACGTGCTGTCTCCTGATTTTAATAAGCACGGTGTGCTTCCTGCGGAGTATGAATTGATGGACGGGCTGTGCAGATATGTGATCTGTGTCGTTGCCGCTGCTCTGCTCAGCGGTATCCTGACACGTTTGACCCAGCGGTGCGGCAGCGGTGAAATTGTCCGAATGCTCTGCGGAATTTTCATGACAATTGTCCTGATTCAGCCAGTTATTGGGCGAAAAAAGCTGATTTTGGACTCAGAATTGCAGGGGCTTAGCAAGCAGGCGGAAGCTATTTCCGAGGAAGGCACCGCCGAGGCTGAAAGCCTCCGAAAGGAATTCATAAAGCAGCGGGTGGAAGCATATATCTCAAACAGAGCCGAGACAATAGGCGCGGAGATACAGGCCAGCGTCTCACTTGGGGAGGATTTCGTTCCTGTCTCCGTAAGGATTACAGGCAAAATATCTCCCCTGAACAGGAGCCGGCTGGCCCAGGTGATCGTTTCCGAATTAGGGATTCCGAGGGAGCAGCAGGAATGGATTGGGTAACAAGCAAACGAACAGCCCTGGATTTTCTAAAGAAATACAGGCTCGTGATCATTGTACTCCTGACCGGAATCCTGCTGCTTGTATTCCCGAACGGAGAAGAAAAGAAAGAGGAACCGATGCCCGTCAGCACGGAAACATCGCTGCAGGAATCTCTGGAAGAAATCCTGAGTCAAATTTCCGGCGCGGGCAGGGTATCGGTTCTTCTGACACAGGCAGCGGGGAAGGAAACGGTTTACCAGATCGATGAAAACGCTTCAGCGGAAAACGGCGGAAGCAGCAGCCATCGCCAGACGGTTCTGGTTTCCGGAACAGGCAGGGAGGAAACCGGGCTGGTTCGGCAGGTGAGAGAGCCGACTTATCTTGGGGCAGTGGTCGTATGTCAGGGCGCGGATAATGCCGCGGTCAGGCTGGCCGTTGTTGAGGCAGTCCGAAGCGCCACAGGACTTACCACGGACCGTATCAGTGTGTTGAAAATGAAATGAATGGAGGCATTTTTCATGAAGGTTTGGAAGAAGAACTTGGTGGCTGCCGCGATTTTGGTTACGGTATGCGCAGGAATTTATGTAAACTGGCTGTATACAGAAGACAAAACTGCCGCAAGTCTTGAGAATACTCTGGACACGCAGAAGGTTATGAATGAAGATTCACTGGTACTTAGCGGGGACATGGAAGCAATTGCTTCCGGGGAGGATGCGGCATCAACAGCCACGGACTATTTTGCGGCGGTGCGTCTGTCCCGTCAGCAGGCAAGAGACAATGCGGTCAATCTCCTGCAGGAAGCAATGGCGTACAGCGGCAGCGAAAGCTCCAAGGATGTGGAGTCCGCTATGGAACTGGAGGAAATCGTGCAGACAGCGCTGAGCGAAGCACAGATTGAAAGCCTGATTATTGCGAAGGGATATGCCGATTGCGTAGCCTATATGTCCGGAGACGGGATCTCGGTTGCGGTGTCCTCACCGGAAGGCGGGCTGCAGCAGGCGGATGTGGCAGTAATCGCCGACATCGTCATGACGCAGTCTGACTATTCTCTGGATGACATCCGGGTAGTGGAAGTTCAGTAAAATAGCAGCTCCCGCAGGCACAATGTCTGCGGGAGCTTTCCATCATTCTTCGTGATAATCCAGTACTTCCTTGGCAATATAAATGGGACGGTCTTTACTCTGCTCAAAGATTCTGCCCACATACTCTCCGATGATTCCGATGCAGAACAGTTGAACGCTGCTGAAAAAAAGAATCAGGGTGATAATGGTTGCGTAGCCCGGAACTGCAATCCCCCACACCAGCTTTTCAATAATGACCCAGATCAGATAAAGAATCGCGGCAATGCCGGTAACGCAGCCCAAAACGGTCGCAAGCCGCAGCGGGGCCGTGGAAAACCCGATGATTCCCTCAATGGCATACTCAACCAGTTTCCAAAAACTCCACTTGGTGGTGCCGGACGCGCGTTCACAGGCTGTGTAAGGGATGAACCTGGTCTCATATCCAACCCACGCAAACAGCCCCTTAGAAAAGCGGTGATACTCCGCAAGAGACAGCAGGCTGTCCCGGACGCTTCTGCGGAAGGTTCGGAAATCGCTGGCATCCGGCTGCAGGGAAACGCGGGAGAGCTTGTTGATCAGGGTATAAAAGCTCTTTTTAAAAAAAGAGAGAACTTTACCCTCGCCGCGCCTGTCCTGATAGGCCGCCACCACATCCACCTCCGGCTCTTCATCCAGAATACGAACCATATCCCGGACAATTTCGGGGCGCTGCTGCAAATCCGCGTCGATCAGGGAAATATATTCCCCCCGGGCGTGCTCCAAACCGGCGTATAGGCCAGCTTCCTTGCCAAAATTACGGGAGAAGGAGATGACCTGTACCGGGCATTTCTGCGCGGCATGGATTTTCCTCAGATTATGCAGCGTCGCGTCCTTACTGCCGTCGTTTACAAATACGATTTCATAATCGAAACCGCAGTCGGAAAATGCGGACAGGACGGCCGCCTGAAAAGCGGCCACATTTTCTGCCTCATTATAGCAGGGGACAACCAGAGATAATTTCATATTCATCACTCGCAATGTATTAGTGTTCTAGTGGTATTATATTGACCGAGAGAGCAAACGTCAAGTATGAAAGATGCCTGAGTCAAAAGAATGAAAGGAATTGGTTGACATTCGGCGGAAAATATGCTACTTTAAGCGAGTAAACGCATGGATGGGGAGGTTCCGCTTCCTGAACCGGAAAGAGAGTGCCCGGCTGGTGCGAGGGTATGCGGTGAAAAGCGGATGGTCGCCCCGGAGCGGATTTCCTGAGCACAGGTTAGGGGAGTACGGGTCTGCCCGTTACAGCAGCTTAAGTGCCCGCAAGGGAATTCAGGTGGTACCGCGGAAAATCTTTCGCCCTGAGTCAATTGTGACTCAGGGCGTTTCTTAATTTTCAAAGGAGTGAAAGAAATTGGCAAGAGAATTACCCAAGACCTACGAGCCGCAGCAGGTCGAGTCCCGTATCTACCAGATGTGGCAGGACGGCGGCTACTTCCATGCGGAGAAGGACGAAAGCAAAATGCCCTTCACCATTGTGATGCCCCCACCCAACGTTACCGGTCAGCTGCACATGGGCCATGCCATGGACGCGACATTGCAGGATACCCTGATCCGTTTCAAGCGGATGCAGGGCTACAATGCGCTGTGGGTTCCCGGTGTGGACCACGCCGGCATCGCAACGCAGATCAAAGTTGAGGAAGAACTGCGCAAGGAAGGCCTGACCCGTTACGACCTGGGCCGGGAAAAGTTCCTGGAGCGGGTTTGGGACTGGAAGAATAAGTACGGCAACCGGATCGTGGAGCAGCAGAAGAAGCTGGGCGCTTCCTGCGACTGGGATCGTGCCCGGTTTACCATGGACGAGGGCTGCTCCAAGGCTGTCCGTGAGGTATTTGTGTCCCTGTATGAAAAGGGACTGATTTACAAGGGCAGCCGAATTATCAACTGGTGTCCCCACTGTGTCACTGCCCTGTCCGATGCCGAGGTGGAATATGTTGACAAGCCCGGCCACCTGTGGCATATCCGCTATCCGCTGGCGGATGGCAGCGGTGAGGTGATCGTGGCAACCACCCGTCCCGAAACCATGCTGGGTGACTCCGGTGTCTGCGTCAACCCCAACGATGATCGTTATAAGGATATTGTCGGCAAAATGGTCATTCTGCCGCTGGTCAACAAGGAAATCCCCATCGTAGCGGACGACTACGCGGAGATGGACTTCGGCACCGGCTGCGTCAAGATGACGCCTGCCCACGATCCCAACGACTTTGAGGTCGGTTTGCGGCACAATCTGGAGGTTATCCGGGTCCTGGATGACAACGGCAGAGTCAACGAAAACGGCGGAAAGTATCAGGGTCTGGACCGCTATGAGGCCCGCAAGCAGATTGTCGCGGATTTGGAAGCCGGCGGATATCTGGTAAAGGTGGAGGACTACTCCCACAATGTGGGTACCTGTTATCGCTGCCATCAGGATGTGGAACCAATCATCTCTGCTCAGTGGTTTGTGAAGATGAAGCCCCTGGCACAGGAAGCCATCCGGGTCGTGAAGGAAGGGGAGACGAAGTTCGTTCCCGACCGCTTCAGCAAGACCTATATGAACTGGATGGAAAATGTCCGCGACTGGTGCATTTCCCGTCAGCTCTGGTGGGGGCATCAGATTCCGGCCTGGACTTGTAATGACTGCGGTCATATTACCGTTTCCCGTGAAGATGCCTGCAAGTGCGAGAAGTGCGGCAGCACCAATATTACCCGGGAGGAGGATGTTCTGGACACCTGGTTCTCCTCCGCCCTGTGGCCCTTTGAGACGCTGGGCTGGCCCGACAAGACTGAGGATCTTGATTATTTCTATCCCACCGACGTTCTGGTCACCGGATACGACATCATCTTCTTCTGGGTTGCCAGAATGATCTTTTCCGGCTGCGAGCACACCGGCAAGACACCCTTCCACACCGTGCTGATTCATGGCTTGGTGCGGGATAATCAGGGACGGAAAATGTCCAAGTCTCTGGGCAACGGCATTGACCCGCTGGAGATGATCGATAAGTACGGCTGTGACGCTCTGCGGCTGAACCTGATTACCGGCAATTCCCCCGGAAATGACACCCGGTTCTTCACGGAAAAGTGCGAGGCTATGCGGAACTTCGCCAACAAGCTGTGGAACGCATCCCGCTATGTGCTGATGAATCTGAACGAGGATGCTGTCAATGAACTGCCTGTTGCGGAAAAGCTGGAAATTCCCGACAAGTGGGTACTGTCCAAGCTGAATACCCTGATTGCCGAGGTTACCGAGAATCTGGAGAAGTATGAGCTGGGCGTGGCTGTCCAGAAAGTGTACGACTTTATCTGGGATACCTACTGCGACTGGTATATCGAGCTGACCAAAGCACGACTGTATTCCGAGGATGCCGACCGTAAACAGACCGCTCTGCAGGTGCTTGTCTATGTTCTGGATCAGCTGCTGCGTCTGCTGCATCCCTTTATGCCCTTCATCACCGAGGAAATCTGGCAGAATCTGCCCCACGAAGGCCCGGCTTTGATTGCTGCGCAGTGGCCCCAGTACCGTCAGGAGCTGGCTTTCAGCGCCGAGGAGAGCCACATGGAATCCGTTATGGAGGCCATTCGTGCCATCCGTGCCCGCCGGACGGAGATGAATGTCCCGCCCAGCAAAAAGGCTGCTCTGTATATCCTGACCAGCAAGCCGCAGGTGTACACGGAGGGAGAAGGCTTCATCCAGCGTTTGGCCTACGCAGACACCGTGACGCTGCTGAGCGCGGAGCCGGAGAATCTGGATGGAATGGTCACCATCACTACCGCTGACGCCAAGCTGTATATCCCCATGGGCCAATTGGTGGATGTGGCGAAGGAACTGGAACGTATCGCGAAGGAACTGGCAGACGCCAGAAAGTTCCTGGCATCTGTGGAGGGAAAACTGGCCAACGAAAAGTTCGTTTCCCGTGCCCCGGAGGCGGTTGTGGAAGCGGAACGCCAGAAAACCCAAAAAACCCGGGATCTGATCGCCCAGCTGGAGCAGAGCGAGGCTTCAATGAAGAAACTGTAAATTCCAAATGCAGGGCGCAGACCGATGGTTTGCGCCCTGCCGATATTTTTTAAGAATCCCGTTTCCGACTGAAAATTCGGAAACGGGATTTTATACTTAAGAAGATAAAAAATAAGGAGGTATTTGCATGCACTTCACAAGCTTTTTGGAGGAAGGGCGGCTGACTGTCGCTCTGACCGGTGAAATAGATCACCACTGCGCCAAGGCGTATATTCAGGCAATCGCGGCAAAGATCGAGGCGTATATGCCAAGCGTCTGTGTGCTGGATTTCCGGGAGGTATCCTTCGTGGATTCTTCCGGAATCGCGGTGGTTATCAATGCGTTGCGGAGTATGACGCAAATCGAAGGGCGGCTGCTGCTGACTGGGATTGCGCCCCAGCCTATGCGGGTATTCCGTGCATCCGGGATTGACAAGCTGGTTGAAATCAAGGAGGCGGTATCATGAAATTTGAAAACTATATGATTCTGGATTTTCCAAGCAAATCCAGCAATGAAGCGTTTGCACGGTCTGCTGTCGCCTGCTTCGCGGCACAGATGGACCCGACGCTGGAAGAGTTGGGGGATATCCGCACGGCGGTATCGGAGGCTGTCACCAATTGTATTGTCCATGCTTACCCGGAAAAACTGGGAAATATCACCCTTCGCTGCCGGATTCTGAAGGACAATGTGCTGGATATTGTGGTGAAGGATCGGGGCGTCGGCATTACGGATATCGAGCAGGCCAGAAGACCCTCCTTCACAACCGGCGGAAATGAACGAAGTGGAATGGGCTTTACCATTATGGAGAGCTTTATGACCGACCTGGACATTTCCTCCAAACCCGGAAAGGGAACCACAGTACATATGCGCCGAAAGCTCCAGCGACGCCAATGAGTGCAACGGAGGAATTGATTCGGCTTGCCCAGTCGGGGGACAAGGAGGCCGTGGAAAAACTGGTAACGGAAAACTCCGGTCTGATTTGGGCTGTTGCAAGGCGTTTCCTCGGCAGGGGCGTGGAGACAGATGACCTGTATCAGCTGGGGTGCATGGGGTTTCTGAAAGCGGTAGATGGGTTTGATCTGTCCTTTGGAACCCAGTTTTCCACCTATGCGGTCCCCAAAATTGCCGGGGAGATCCGCCGCTTTCTGCGCGATGACGGTGCGGTGAAGGTTTCCCGGAGCATTAAAGAGCGTGCCGCCGCCATTCGCTCCTGCCGTAATCAGCTGGCAGCAGCTCTGGGAAGAGAACCGACCATACAGGAAATTTCCAGGCAGACCGGTTTTTCTCCGGAAGATATTGCCCTGGCAGAAACAGCGACAGCCTCAACGGAATCCATTCAGCAGGAAAATGGGGAAGAGGGCTTTTCCCTGGAAGATGTTCTGACTGACACGGAATCGGAAGATCAGATGCTGGAAAAAATAGCCCTGAGACAGGCCATTACCGAATTGCCTCAACGGGAACGTTCTGTGGTGGAACTGCGGTATTTTCATTGCCTGACGCAGCAGAGAGTGGCAAAAATCCTGAATGTCAGTCAGGTTCAGGTATCCCGAATTGAAAAAAGGGCAATTGCGCTGCTTCACGAAATGCTGAGCTAAGAAACCTCTGAACAAATCGTCTGCGGCTGAGCAGCGGATCTTTTGACCCACCGGTTCGGTTTGAATAACAGGAAATACATACAGTATTCCTCTGTTTTTCGAACCAAAAATGAATCAAAATCTCTCGCTTTCAGCTCTTGCCGGTTTATTCAGAGCTTCCCTAAAACAAATGCTTTACCTTTTTGAAGAAATGCGCTAAAATAGTCGCATCTTAAGTTTGGATTGGTGCGATTATGAACGAACAATTGGATGAACAATTTTTAGCAGCCCGTCGGCGCTATATTGAAAACCAGTTTTCCCAGCTGAATGATATGCAGCGGCAGGCTGTTATGACGACGGAGGGCCCGCTTCTTCTGCTGGCGGGCGCCGGCAGCGGAAAGACTACAGTCCTTATCAACCGGATTGCGAATTTGATGCGCTTCGGACGGGGCAGCGACAGCAACGAAATTCCTGCGGAGATTACGGAAGAAGACGTTGCTTTCCTGGAATCTGTCAGTGATGCTTCGGATGAACAGGACCGATGGCGTGCCGATCGGCTTTGCGCAGTGGGGCCGGCGGTGCCCTGGAGCATTTTGGCCATTACCTTTACCAACAAGGCGGCCAATGAAATCCGTGACCGGCTGTCATCCCTGCTTGGCCCCGAGGCGCAGGATATCTGGGCCATGACCTTTCATTCCGCCTGCTGCCGTATTTTGCGGCGGGACATTGAGAAAATGGGGTATACCCGCAGCTTTACTATTTACGATGCGTCGGATTCTGAGCGGATCATGAAGGACATCATCAAGGATATGGGGCTGGATGACAAGACCTTTCCCGCAAAGTACGTTCTTGGCGCGATCAGCCGGGAAAAGGACAAGATGGTGTCCCCTGAGGAAATGCTGAACCGTTCGGAAGCCAGCGGCGATCTGCGGGCCTTGCATATCGCCCGGTGCTACGTAAAATATCAAACCCGCCTGAAGGATAACAACGCTCTGGACTTTGACGATATCATTTACGTAACGGTAAGGCTTCTTCAGGAGCACGAGGACATAAAGCAGTATTATCAGCGGAAATTTCGGTATGTTCTGGTGGACGAGTATCAGGACACCAACCATATGCAGTATCTGCTGACCTCCCTGCTGGCAGGCGGGTACGAAAATGTCTGTGTGGTCGGCGACGATGACCAGAGCATCTACCGGTTCCGTGGTGCCACCATCGAGAATATTCTCAACTTTGAAAAGCAGTACCAGGGCTGTCGGACCATCCGACTTGAACAGAATTATCGTTCCACGCAGTCGATTCTGGACGCGGCCAACGCAGTGATTTCTCACAATCTGGGCCGGAAAGGGAAACGGCTGTGGACCTCCAATGGTCGGGGCGATCCCATCACGCTGTATGAGGCCAGTGATGAAGGCAGCGAGGGCAATTTTGTTGCCGGAAGGATTATCGCCGGGGTAAGCAGTGCGGGCGGAAGGCATTTCAAAGACTACGCGATTCTATACCGGACGAACGCCCAGTCCAACGCGCTGGAATTTGCGTTAAAGCGGAATGGTATTCCTTACCGCGTCATTGGCGGCACCCGGTTCTTTGACCGGGCCGAAGTCAAGGATATGCTGTCCTATCTGTGCGTAATCAACAACCGCGCTGATGATCTCCGGCTGAGACGGATCATTAACAATCCGCCCCGGGGACTTGGTGCCAAAACCATCGAGACAGCCCAGCGGCTGGCAGACGCAGAGCAGAAACCGCTGTACAGTATCGTATCGGACCCATACTCATATGCACCGCTGGAAAAGCCAGCCATGAAGCTGCTGCAATTTTCCGCCCTGATTGAGGAACTGGCGCAGCTGCTGGAGGATGGCATGAGCCTTCCTGACTTCTACGAAGAGCTGTTGATACGTACCGGATACGTGGACATGCTGAATGCCAAGGACACGGAGGAGAACAAAACAAGGCTTGAAAACGTGCGTGAATTAAAATCCAGCATTCTGTCCTATATGGAAAACGCGGAAACACCCACGTTGGCAGGCTTTCTGGAAGAAATCGCCCTGTATACTGACCTTGAGCAATACAATGACAGCGATGATGCCGTTGTCATGATGACCATGCACTCGGCAAAGGGACTGGAATTTCCCAATGTGTTCCTCGTGGGCTTTGAGGACGGCCTGTTCCCCGGAATGCGTGCCATTGGAGATGCGGAGGAAATGGAAGAGGAGCGGCGGCTGTGCTATGTGGCAATCACCCGTGCAAAGCAAACGCTGACCATCAGCTATGCCCGGCAGAGAATGCTGTACGGACGCACCTCCGCATCGCTGCCATCCCGCTTCCTGAAGGAAATCCCGGAGGAGTGTCTGATCCGAAAAGGCGGATACCGCCGGGCGGCAGCCGAATACGGCGGTTCCGGGGAGCTTTCTCAAAGCCGTCCATCGCCTGCCCGCAGGCCGCAGCCGACATTTACCGGAAGCTCTGTAGGCGCTTCCAACAGCGGGCCGATGCTGGAATTGAATCCGGGGGATATGATCCAGCACGCTGCATTTGGACGTGGTATGGTGCTGTCTGTCATGAAAATGGGCGGCGACGCTCTGCTGGAAATTGCCTTTGACGATATCGGAACCAAGAAGCTGATGGCAAAAACGGCTTCTGCCCACATGAAAAAGCTGTAATATTTTGAAACACCGCGCATATTCTGTTCCGGGGGGATAGGATATGCGTAGGAGAATTCGGAGACTGCTTCAATTGCTGCTAATCCTTCTTGCGGCGGTTTTTCTTGCTTTTCTTATGCTGCGCAGCCGCTATCGGGATGTCATTCGGGATCTTGCGGAAACACAGGTGAAAAACACCACATCAGACCTGACGAACGATGCCATCGCAAAGCAAATTGCGGATGGCGTTATCCAATACGATCGGATCGTCTACTTTGAGAAAGACCTGGATGGACGGATTACCGCGCTGAAGACCAACATGAGCGAAGTAAACCGGCTGAAAACGGATATTTTGAATCTCATCAATGACGAAATTCTTGCGCTGGACACCTCGGATATCGGAATTCCCCTTGGCAGCCTGTTCCTGCCGGAATTATTTTCGGGGAAAGGCCCGGCGATTCCTGTACGTATTTTGTCCATTCGGAATTCGGACGCAACCTTTTCCAGTAAGTTTTCTCAGGCTGGCATTAACCAGACCCTGCATCAGCTGACCATGATCGTCAGCGTTGATGTTGCGGTGCTGGTGTTGGGGCAGACCAGCAGTTTTACGGTGAACAGTGAAGTCGTTGTCGCGGAGACAGTGATTGTCGGAGACGTTCCGAGCACTTTTTTACAGACCGGAGGAAATTATGAATCCAAAAGATAGAATAGAAGAATTGACACGCCTTCTCACGCAGGCAAATTACCAGTACTATGTACTGGATGCTCCCACGATGCCGGACTTTGAATATGACCATTTACTGCGGGAACTGGAGGATCTGGAAAAAGCCAATCCCGAACTGGCATCGGCGGATTCTCCCACCAAGCGGGTGGGGGGAGAAGCACTGAGTCAGTTTGAGAAGGTAACACACCCGGTGCCTTTGATGAGCTTGCAGGATGTGTTCAGCATGGACGAACTGGACGCTTTTCTGAACCGGGTTTTAGAAAATGAGGGAACCGCTCAGTTTTCTGTGGAACCCAAAATCGATGGCTTGTCCGTCGCTTTGGAGTATGTTGACGGACGGTTTGTCCGCGGCGCCACCAGAGGGGACGGAAACGTGGGTGAGGACGTCACCGAGAATCTGAAAACAATTCATTCCATCCCCATGCGCATTGACAACGCACCGCCGCGTTTGATTGTCCGCGGCGAGGTCTTTATGCCGAAAAAAAGCTTTGAAAAGCTCAATGCCCGGCAGGAAGAGGAAGGAAAACCGCTTTTTGCCAACCCCAGAAATGCGGCGGCAGGCTCTCTGCGGCAGTTAGACCCCAAAATTGCGGCAAGGCGGGGCCTGGACATTTATATCTTCAATATCCAGCTTGCCGAAGGCGTTTCCTTTACACGACACAGTGAAACGCTGGAGTACCTGAAGTCGCTGAAATTCAAGGTCATTCCCTATAAGAAGCTGTCTTCGATTGGAGATATCCATGCGGAAATTCTCTCCATTAACGAGAACCGCGAAAAGCTGATCTGTGATATTGACGGAGCAGTCGTTAAAGTCGATGATCTACAGCAGCGGGAGCATCTCGGAACCACCGCAAAGTTCCCGCGCTGGGCGGCAGCATACAAGTACCCACCGGAAATCAAGCCGACAGTTGTGGAAGAAATCGTGGTGCAAGTTGGAAGGACTGGTGTTTTGACACCGAAGGCTGTCGTGCGCCCTGTGCGGCTGGCCGGCACAACAGTTACCAATGCAACCCTGCATAATCAGGACTTTATCTCCCAACGGGACATTCGAATCGGGGATACGGTTCTGATTCGAAAAGCGGGGGAAATTATCCCTGAAATTCTGGAAGTGGATCTTTCAAAGCGTCCGGAAGGTACGGTAGCCTATCATCTGCCGGAACGCTGCCCAGCTTGTGGGGCGAAGGTGGAGCAGGACCCGGATGGGGCGTTTCTTCGCTGTACCGGTGCAGAGTGTCCCGCACAGCTCAGCCGGAATATTGCACATTTTGTCAGCCGGGATGCCATGGACATTGACGGCTTGGGTTCCGCAATCGTGGATGGCCTGATTGAAAAAGGGCTCATCCATTCTCCGGCGGATATCTACTATCTGACGCTGGAGGATATCGGGAGCCTTTGGATTTCCGGTTCTACCGTGGCATCGAAGCTTCTATCATCCATCGAGGCCAGTAAGCAGCAGGATGTCAGCAGGCTGATTTACGCGCTGGGCATCCGGCAGGTAGGAGCAAAAACCGGTAAGGTCTTGGCCGCACAGTTTGGAAATCTGGATCAGCTGATGAACGCAACGGTGGAAGAACTGACGGAAGTCCCGGATGTTGGCGAGGTAACCGCGCAGAACATCTTTGACTGGTTCCGCCAGCCACAGTCTGAGCATTTGATTCGGCGTCTGCGCGAGGCGGGAGTGAATTTTGCATCCAAACGAGTTGTAACGGATACCCGATTTGCCGGAAAAACCTTCGTTCTCACCGGCGCTCTCAGCAAATTCACCCGTGAGGAGGCAACGGAAAGAATCGAAGCGTTTGGCGGCAAGGCCTCCGGCTCCGTTTCCAGGAAAACCAGCTTTGTTGTGGTTGGGGAAAATGCAGGCTCAAAGGAGCGCAAAGCCCGTGAATTGGGAATCCCCATTTTGACGGAGGATGCATTCCTGGAGATGCTGAAATAAACAAGATGGAGGTCAGCTCTGACGGGCTGACCTCCATTTTTACAGAGTAAAGTCTTCCTGATCGTATTTTGAAAAATCCAGAGCCTTTGCCTTTTGCGGGATTCGTTTACAGGGGTCATATCGGAAACGCCAGCACTTATTTTCCGGCAGACGAACGCCTTTTCTGGAACAAAGAATCTGTCCATCCGCAAGCGCCGCTCCATTTTCACAGTATGCGCAAAGCTTTTCCATTCTTTTACGAAACAGCATATCGAATCCTCCAAACGAAACTGCTTTCATTATACACCAGTCAGAGCCTGATTTCTACTTCTTTTTTTGCTGTTCTGGTAAAAAAGCACCGGCAGAAGCAAAAGCAGGGGCAGTGCGCTGCGGTACACAACGCTGGAACTCAGAATCAGACTTACCAGTATTTGAATCGCTTTGCCAAGGAAATAGTAACGCAGGCTGAGACCGGGTGTGACGGAAATCGTCTGCGCTGTCACGCAGAGACCGCCCGCTGCAAGCATTATGCTGCAAAGGATAAAGCGGTTAGTAGCATTCGCGACCTGTGCAAGTTCGCAGCAGCCGTTGGATAGTTCCAGCAGACCAATGAGCGCGACGCGGGCAGTCTGCGGCAGAAGCCACAGAACCCATCTGTCCAGAAAAGCAATCAAAACCCGGAACAGGACGATCCAGCCGCAGATAATACCCAGTGTTGAGACGGCTCCCCGCATGATGTCTGAGCGTGATTTCACCGGCCGGCTGTCGAACCTTGCAGTGGTGCCGATGCACGGCACACAGCGCGCGGCGGCCCATGCCCCGGCAATGTGGATACCCCACAGCGCCCAGGGCATCCACGGTTCTGTAAGAACTTGTCCGACCATGCCGAACAGGAAGGCTGGACCTGCATTATTGCAAAAGGCCAATAGCCGTTCTGCCTCCTGTTTTTGAAGAAGCCTTCCCGCATAGGACTGATATACGCTTTGGGCGCCTACCGGGTATCCGCCAAGGAAACACGGAAGCAGCAGCGATCCCGCGCCTTCCGGCAGCCCAGACAGGGAGGAGACTGCTTTCCCCAAATGTGAAGATGGAGGCGTACTGTTAAGCAGAACGGCAGATATCACAAGGAACGGAAATAATGCGGGAATCACGGTCTTCAAACAAAGTTCGATACCGCTCATTGCCCCATGGAAAGCGGTTTTCCCGTCCAGAATCAGGATCAGCAATCCAAATGCGGAGAAAAGCCAGGATAGTCGCCACCGTTGGTTCACGTTCTTCACCTCAAAAGAATCTATGCAAACCGCAGTGCTGTCATTCATATCATAGTCAAAAAAGGGGGGCGTACGGTATGGGAAAAGCATATCGCATCATGGAACTGCTGGCAGACCGGGCAGAGTTGGAAACGGAACCAATGCCGGCACAGCCCATCATTGAAGTAGCCGGTGACAGGAGACTGCTTGTTGAGAACCACAGAGGCGTCAGCGCGTACAGTACGGAAAAAATTCTGATTAATGTCGGATTCGGAACGGTATGTGTCTGCGGATGCGGGCTGAGACTGATCCGTATGACAAAGGAACAATTGGTAATTCGGGGACGAATCGACTCCATTTCCTTACTGAGGAGGAATGAGCGATGACGATTTGGAATTTCCTTGCGGGAACCGTCGAAGTGGAAATGACCGCGGCGGAGCCAGAACGGGCGCTGTCCGCCATCAGTCAGGCGGGGATTGCGCTATTCGGTGTGCGTCACGAAAAGGAACTGGTTTGTTCCTTCACAATCCGGCGGCGAGACTATGCCAGACTGGCTGCTCTGTGTCAAAAAGATGGACAGTCTCTTGCAATAGTGAGAAAGTGGGGAATATTCGATTCCTTAGCAGCGCTGCGGATGCGGAAAATGCTGATTATGGGCATGGCAGCGCTGCTATTCAGCGCTTTTTTTCTCCCGACGCGGATTCTGTTCGTCCGGGTTGAAGGAAACAGCAGAATTCCCGAAAACCGCATTATCCGCGCGGCGGAAGACAGCGGCATTTGCTTTGGGGCTTCCAGAAAAAATGTGCGAAGTGAAAAAGTCAAAAATGCCTTATTGGATGCCATTCCGCAGCTGCAATGGGCAGGTGTGAACACCAGCGGCTGTACCGCTGTGATTTCCGTCCGGGAACGCGCTGTCAGCCGGGAAGAACCGGAAAGCAGCGGCGTATCCAGCATTGTCGCGGACAGGGATGGGTATATTCTGTCCTGCACGGTTACGCAGGGCACTGCCCAGGTTCAGCCGGGCCAATCGGTTCAGAATGGTCAAACATTGATTTCAGGCTATACGGAATGCGGTATCTGCATTCAGGCTACACAGGCCAAAGGCGAGATCATTGCGCAGACGCACAGGGAATTAACCGCCCTCGCCCCCGTAAACTGTCTGCAAAGAACCGGCAGCACCGGTATTTCCCGGAGACTCAGCCTTCTGCTCGGAAAAAAACGCATCTTTTTTTGGAAAGGTAGTGGAATTTCGGATGCCGGATGTGGTAGAATGTATAAACAGTATAATTTCACTTTGCCCGGTGGGTTCCGGCTTCCTATCGCACTGTGCGTAGACACGTACCAGCATTACAGTCTGAGGTACGGGAATGCGGAAGTATCTGCCCTTGAGGAATATGCGCGTCAGTATCTGAAAGCGCAGATGGTTGCAGGACAGATTCTGCGGGAGACACAGCGCATTGTTCCAAGTGGCGATGTCCTGCGCCTTCAGGGAAGTTACGTCTGCACAGAAGCCATCGGCAAAGCGAAACCGGAGCAGATTGGAGAAACAAATGTCAAAACAAACGGAGAGAATCGTTAATGCTGACCGCGTTGAGGATCTGATTGCGGTTTTTGGGTCCTTCGATGAAAACATCAAGCGTATTGAGCAGGCGTTGAATGTTCAGGTGGTAAACCGCGGTACAGACTTGCGGGTCTGCGGCGATGAGGAAATGGTCGACAAGGCTGTTCGCACCATCGAAGGCCTGCTGACGCTGGCCTCAAAGGGCGAAACCATTGACGAGCAGCGCGTCAGATATCTGATTACACTGGTAAATGAGGGAAACGACCAGCAGGTGGCGCAGATGACAAAGGACGTGGTCTGCATCACCGCAAAAGGGAAGCCCATCAAGGCAAAAACCGTAGGACAGCAGCGATATATGCGGGCCATCCAGTCCAATACCGTCACCATCGGTGTCGGACCTGCCGGTACCGGCAAAACCTATCTGGCGGTAGCGGCGGCGGTGGCTGCCTTCCGGGAACGTACCGTGAACCGCATCATCCTGACCCGCCCGGCTGTGGAAGCAGGGGAGCGGCTGGGCTTTCTGCCGGGAGATTTGCAGAACAAGGTTGATCCCTATCTGCGCCCGCTCTACGATGCCCTGTACGATATGCTGGGCGCGGAAACCTTTCAGAAGTATCAGGAACGCGGCTCCATCGAAGTGGCGCCCCTTGCCTATATGCGGGGCCGTACGTTGGATGACAGCTTCATCATTTTGGACGAGGCCCAGAATACGACACGGGAGCAGATGAAAATGTTCCTGACCCGGCTGGGCTTTGGCTCCAAAATTGTGATTACCGGCGACGTAACCCAGATTGATTTACCGGAGGATAAGGTGTCCGGTTTGAAGGATGCCATACGGGTTTTGGACGGCGTGAAAGACATTGCGATTTGCCGCCTTACGGCAGCGGATGTGGTGCGTCATGCGCTGGTGCAGGAGATCATAAACGCCTACGAAAAGGCAGACAAGAAACCAACCGCGAAGAAGCCCCAGCAGTTCAGCGGGAGATATAAGAGGAAGAATTAACATGAACCATAAGATTAACTTGGTATTTGAGCAGCTGAGCCTGCAAAAATTCACCATCAGCAGTATTATCCGCAAGTGCATTCAAGAAACCCTTCGCGCAGAAGGGGTCAGCGCAAGGTGTGAAATCAATGTGCTGGTTACAGATGATAAAGGCATCCAGACCATTAACCAGGAAAGCCGGCAGATCGACAGGCCGACGGATGTGCTGAGCTTTCCCATGTTCCAGCTGGAGGCCGGGAATCCGCCGCAGGACTGGTCAGCGTATGAGGATCCGGAAACCGGTCTTGTCCCGCTGGGGGATATGTGCATCAGTCTGGAGCGGGCTGTGGCCCAGGCGGAAGAATTCGGGCATTCGGTTCGCCGGGAGGTTGGCTATCTGACCATCCATTCCATGCTACACCTGCTGGGCTATGACCATCTGGATGAGGGCGAGCAAAAACGTCAAATGCGCGCCCGGGAAGAAGCGATTGCCGCAGGGATTCACGGTATGAGCCGAGACTGATATCTACACAGGAGAAGAATATGAATACGAAAACAGCTATTATTACCATTGCCGGTCGTCCAAATGTAGGAAAATCCACCCTGACCAATTATCTGGTCGGGGAGAAGATCGCCATTGTATCCAATAAGCCTCAGACCACCCGCAATCGCATCTGCGGCATTGTTACAAGGGAGAATCTGCAATTTGTGTTTATGGACACGCCCGGCTACCACAAGGCCCGTACCAAACTGGGCGATTACATGGTCAGCACTGTCCGGGAGTCCATTTCCGATGTGGACGCAACCATTCTTGTGGTGGAGCCGATTCCTTCTGTGGGCATTCAGGAGGAAGCCCTGATCGAGCGGATTCAGGCAACTCACTGTCCCGCGATTCTGGCCATCAACAAAATCGATACGGTGGAGAAGGACAAGCTGCTGGAGGTCATTGCGGTCTATTCTGCCACCGGTGCCTTTGACGCCATCATTCCCATTTCCGCAAAAACCGGTGATGGGGTGGATGAGCTGCTGGCTGAGTGTGAAAAATACGCCCAGGAGGGCCCCTTCCTGTTCCCGGATGACGTAACCACCGACCAGCCGGAGCGTCAGGTCATGGCGGAGATCATCCGCGAAAAGCTGCTGTGGTGCCTCGATAAGGAAATTCCCCATGGTACTGCCGTGGAAATCAACACCTTCAGTGAGCGGGACAACGGCATCATTGATCTGGACGCCACGATCTACTGCGAAAAAGCCAGCCACAAGGGCATTATCATCGGCAAGCAGGGCGCTATGCTGAAGAAAATCTCGTCTCTTGCCCGGGCGGACTGCGAAAAGTTTATGGGCACAAAGGTCTATCTGACAACCTGGGTGAAGGTCAAGGAGAACTGGCGTGACAGTGATTTTATGGTTCGGAACTTTGGCTACAGCGAATAATTTCCAGTGGTAAAACTGCTCCCTCTGCAAATCCTATCCTTGGGAGGGATACTGAATGAACGCAGGGGACTATTGGCAGCTTTTTCTGGAAACCGGTGCGCCGGAAGCCTATCTGCTCTACAGCAGACAAGTAAAATCGGAGGCACAATATGTACTTGACCATTCAGGCCATCGTCCTGAGAGTTACGGACCACAATGACCGGGATGCGCTTCTGACCGTCCTGACCCGCCGCCATGGCAGACTGACGATAAAGGCACGGGGGCTGCGGCGTAAGAACAGCCCACTAACCGCTCCATGTCAGCTTCTGGCCTATGGTGAGTTTACGCTGTTTGAATACCGTGGTCAGTATACGATCAATGAAGCCCACTCCATAGAGCTATTCTCGCCCCTGCGAAGGGAGCTGACAAAGCTCTCTTTGGCGACCTATTTTGCACAGGTTGCTGAAGTGTTATCGCAAGAGGATATGCCAAATCCCGAGCTGCAATCGCTGCTTTTAAACAGTCTCTATGCCTTGTCAAATCTGGCGCTGCCGGAAGCGCAGATAAAGTCCGTTTTTGAATTGCGCGCTGCCTGCTTGTCCGGTTACACGCCGGATCTGTTTGGCTGCCACATCTGCGGCAGCCAGAATCCATCCCGCTTTGACCTTCTGGCAGGGCAATTGGAATGTGAAAGCTGCCGCAGCCCGGAATCCAACGGAATCCGACTTCCGGTTACACCGGCAGTTCTGGAAGCGATGCGATATATCTGCCTTTGTGACCCAAAGCGTTTGTTTTCCTTTACTGCGGGAGAGGATACGCTGTTACAGCTTGCGGATCTTACGGAGGCCTATCTTGCAACGCAGCTGGAACGGGGCTTTTCTACCCTGGATTTCTACAAATCTCTGTACATAGGAGAAGAACATGTCTGAATTATACGAAAAATCCCTGCAAAAGCTGGAACTTTCTCAGGTTTTGCAGATGTTGTCTGCCTGTGCGGGCAGCGTAGGCGGCAAGGAAGCCTGCCTTGGGCTTGCACCGACCGCCGATTTGGAAGAAGTAAACCTTCTGCTTGCGCAGACCACAGCGGCTTCCGATTTATGTGACCGGAAGGGCAATCCGGTTTTTGGTGATGTCTCTGATGTCTCTGCCTCTCTGGAGCGGGCAGAACGGGGCGGAACCTTACAGCCGAAGGAGCTGCTCCGTATTGCCGGAATTCTACGGTGCGCCCGCAACACGCAGGGTTATATATCCGAGGACGACGCACCGACAGTGCTGGACCCTCTGTTCCACGCGCTGACACCCAACAAATACCTGGAAGATAAAATCTACGGCGCTATTTTGTCTGAGGAGGAAATTGCGGACACGGCTTCTACCGCACTGGCGGATATCCGCCGCCATATGCGGATTCAATCCGGTAAAATTCGAGACAGTTTGCAGAAGGTCATTTCCTCACCAGCCTATTCCAAATTCTTGCGGGAGCCGATCATTACCATTCGGCAGGGGCGGTACGTTGTTCCCGTAAAAAGCGAATGCAAAAATGACGTTCCCGGTTTGGTGCACGATGTTTCGGCATCCGGTTCCACCTATTTCGTGGAACCCATGTCCGCTGTGAATGCCAATAACGCCTTGCGGGAGCTGGAACTGAAGGAAAAGAAAGAAATTGAGCGGATTCTGGCGGAGTTGTCCGCAGAGGCTGCAGGCTATCGGGAGGCCATCAATCTGGACTATCAGATGCTGGTGCAGCTGGATGTGATCTTTGCCAAGGCGAAGCTGGCCTACCAGATGCGCGCAGGTGCGCCGATAATGAACGATCAGGGCAGGGTAGAGCTGCGCAAAGCACGACACCCGCTGATTGATCCCAAGGTCGTTGTGCCCATCACCGTCCGGCTGGGCACGGATTTTGACACCATGATCATTACCGGCCCCAATACCGGCGGTAAAACGGTGACATTGAAGACCATCGGTCTGCTGACGCTGATGGCGGAGTGTGGTTTGCATATTCCGGCAGGGGATGGAAGCGTTCTTTCGACCTTTGACGCCATTCTGGCAGATATTGGTGATGAGCAGTCCATTGCCCAGAGCCTTTCCACATTCTCCAGCCATATGCGTACTATTGTAGATGTGGTTGCCCAGTGTGATGACCGGACGCTGGTACTGTTTGATGAGCTGGGTGCCGGTACGGACCCGGCGGAGGGCGCCGCTCTGGCAACGGCTATCATTGAGTTTTGCCGAAAGATGGGCAGCCACGTTGTCGCTACGACCCACTATGCGGAGCTCAAGCTGTATGCCATGCGGACAAAAGGGGTCATCAATGCCTCCTGTGAATTTGACGTGGAGACACTGCGTCCCACCTATAAGCTTCTGATCGGCATTCCCGGAAAGTCCAATGCCTTCGCCATTTCCCGCAAGCTGGGTCTGGCGGAGGAAATTCTGAAGGAAGCCGATGATCTGGTCGATAAAAGCGATAAGGACTTTGAAGATGTCCTGTCCCAGCTGGAACAGCAGCGTCAGCAGATGGAAGCTGCCCGGCGGGAGGCAGAGCGGCTGCGTCAGGAGACTGCAAAAATCAAGCAGCAGAGCGAGGAATACAATGAGCAGCTTCGCCGTGAAAAGGAAAAGGCCATGGAGTCCGCCCGGCGGGAGGCGCAGCACATCATCGAGGAAGCCCGTGCTGCCGCGAACTTGGCCAGTGAAGAACTGAAGGCCATGAAAAAGCAGCTTCAGGACAGCGCGGATACCACCGGTTTCAACCAGCGGCAGGCGGACCTGTGCCGGAATTTGAATGAGGTGGAGGAAAAGCTCCACGCCGCGCAGCCCCAGAAGGAACGCCCCAAGCCCAGCCGCGGCATTCTGATTGGTGATACAGTGGAGCTTCTCAAGCTTGGAACAAAGGCCAGTGTTATTGGTATTAACAAGGACGGAACCCTCCAGCTTCAGGCAGGTATTCTGAAAATGACTGCGGCACCGGACGAGGTGTACCTTTTGGAAAATGAGAATCCCTATCAGGAAAAAGGAGCCCGCCCAAAACACTCCGGCCGGGAAATGAAGCTCAGTGCTATGCCCACGGAAGTGGATCTGCGAGGGATGGATGCCATTGAGGCAGTGTGTGTTTTGGAGCGGTATCTGGATGAAGCCATGCGCGCCAATTTGACACAGGTTCGGATCATTCACGGCAAGGGAACCGGAACCCTTCGTGCGGCTGTGCAGCAAGCGCTGAAGAAGAATAAGTTCATCAAGCAATTCCGGCTTGGGCAGTATGGTGAGGGAGAAGACGGCGTTACAATTGCGGAATTTCGCTGAGAAATGGTTTCTGGAAGAAGCTGGAAACGTTTTCAACAAGAATCGACATTCTTTTCCCTCACTTCTTGTGAAAACAGGACGAAAATGAGTTGACATTTTCAGTAAAAATGCTATGATATAGGCAGACCCGTTGCATCCGCACGGATGTAATGAAAAGGAGTGGAATTATGATTAACAAAGAAGTCGTTGTTCGCTGCGAATCCGGTCTGCATAACAGACAGGCTACCTATTTTGTGCAGAAAGCTAACGAATTTGAAAGCAGCATCTGGCTGGAGTCCGGGAGCCGCAAGATGAACGCCAAGAGTCTTCTGGGCATTATGTCTCTCGGAATTGTCACCGGTTCTACCGTCACTCTGAGCGCAATCGGCCCGGATGAGGAAGCCGCGGTGACTGCACTGGAAGCGCTGCTCCAGCGGGACGTATATTAACACCATTTTACTTAACCGCCTCAGTGCCCGTAGAAGCATTGGGGCGGTATTCATTACCATTACATTCTGCACTGCAAGGAAAACGGGGGAGATTCACTGTGACGTTTGACCAGCTGAAGGAAAAAGCGCTTAGCCTGCCATATGCCCCCGGCGTGTATATCATGCGGGATCAGACAGACAAGGTGATATATGTCGGCAAGGCCAAAAAGCTGAAAAACCGTGTCAGCCAGTATTTTCAGGATACCGCGTCCCATACGCCGAAGACCCGCATCATGGTGACTAAGATTCATCATTTTGATGTGATTGTTGCCGCGTCCGAATTTGAGGCGCTGGTGCTGGAATGCTCTCTGATTAAGCGGTATATGCCGAAGTATAATATTCTGCTGAAGGACGATAAGGGGTATCCCTATCTCCGGCTGGATATGCGGGAGGTTTACCCCAGAATCACCCTTGTGAGCAAACTCAGCGACGACGGTGCGGAATACTTTGGCCCCTTCGGTGGTAGAAGCGTAACGCATGATGTCATGGAAGCGCTTCGCCTGACGCTGAAGCTGCCCGGCTGCCATTTGCAGTTTCCCAGAGACGTAGGGAAGGGGAGACCCTGCCTGAACTACCACATGAATCAATGCGCCGGCTGGTGTCAGGAGGGAAAGTCCTGCACGGAATACAGGCAAACCATGCTGCAGGCACGGGAACTGCTTCAGGGTAACTATAAGTCTGTAGCGGACGAGATTCGTGGGCAGATGCTTGCCGCAGCGGAAAACTTGGAATTTGAAC
This sequence comes from uncultured Clostridia bacterium, assembly GCA_945948535.1. Lineage (GTDB taxonomy): Bacteria > Bacillota > Clostridia > Oscillospirales > Oscillospiraceae > Faecousia. The sequence continues at coordinate 59,814 of CAMFBN010000006.1, read as the reverse complement.
TGGCCGCAAGCCTTCGGGATCGATTGCAGGCCGTGGAGAATCTGGGACAGAAACAGCTTGTCACAGCAGGTACATTGGCGGATACAGACGTGATTGGCTACGGTGAGACAGAAGCCAAGGCCTGTTTTGCGGTACTTCATTTTTCCGGAGGAAGCCTTCTGGATAAAGAATATGAGGTGTTTTCCAGACCGGACGAAAAAGCGGATGCCGTATCCAGCCTGATGAAGCAGTTCTATTTAAGCCGAGGGTTGGCTCCCAAACGTGTGCTGCTTCCTTTTCCTTTGGAAGATGCTGAGTTATTTTCTCAGCTGCTGGAGCAGCAGCTGGGACGAAAGCCTAAGCTGCTGGTACCGCAAAGAGGGGACAATGTACGTTTGGTGGAACTGGCCTGCAAAAACGCCCAGGAGGAAGCAGAGCGGGTGACAGGCAAGGATGAGCGCGTCAGCGCGACACTGACACTTCTCGGCAAAATGTTGGGGATGGATCCGCCGATGCGAATTGAATCCTACGATATTTCCAACATTTCCGGAACGGATATCGTTGCCAGCATGGTGGTATTTCAATCTGGAAGGCCCTATAAAAGCGGTTACAAACGGTTTAAGCTGGAGGGGCTTTCCAATCAGGATGACTACGCTTCCATGCACCAGATCGTCAAACGGCGGTTTACGCATTACAAATCCGGGGACAATGGTTTTGAGACCGCACCGGATCTTCTCCTGATTGACGGCGGCGTGAATCATGCCAGAACCGTCGTAAGCGCGCTGGAAGAATTAAACCTGTCTTTCCCGGTGTTCGGCATGGTAAAAGATGATCGGCACCGCACACGGGCGCTGGTAACGCCGGAGGGGCAGGAAATCCGAATCGACAACAATCCGGCAATCTTTTCCTTGATTGGTACTATTCAGGAAGAAACCCATCGCTTTGCGATTACGTATCACAGGCAGCTGCGCAGTAAAAGGCTGCGCTATTCCGAGCTGGATGAAATCCCGGGCATCGGCCCGAAACGGAAGCAGGAGCTTCTGCGACAGTTTAAATCCATTCAGGCGATTCGTCAGGCAACGCTGCCAGAATTGGAGCGACTGCTTCCAAAAGATGCGGCTGCAGCTGTATATTCCCATTTCAGAAACGCAGAAAGCTAGGTGAAAATATGCGTGTTATCACTGGAAAAGCCAGAGGTGTTCAGTTGAAAACCCCGGAGGGGATGCTGACACGGCCAACGGCGGACCGAGTCAAGGAAGCACTTTTCAGCATTATCAACTTTGATATTCCAGGAGCCAATGTTTTGGATCTGTTTGGCGGCACTGGGCAGTTGGGAATTGAAGCGCTAAGCAGGGGCGCAAAACGAAGTGTGTTTGTAGACGCCCGAGAAGAAGCGTGCCAATTGATTCGGGAAAATTTGAGACGCACGAAGCTTGCGCAGGATGGAACAGTAATCCGCAGCGACTACATGGATTATGTGAACAGATGCCGGGAAACCTTCTCCATCATCTTTCTTGACCCACCCTACGCCGAAACGTATCTTGAAAATGCACTAAAACGAATCACAGAAATTGACATTTTGCAAACAGATGGTATAATAGTCACAGAGAGGCCGGTTGGGAAAGAGTTACCCTGTGAATTCGACGGTTACCAACGCTCTAAAGACTATAAATATGGGAAGACATTGCTCACGATTTATCGCAGGTTGTGAGTAGTGTCAGGTTATATATGAAAACAGCAATCTATCCGGGCAGTTTTGATCCGATTACCAGCGGCCATTTGAATATTATACGCAGAGCTTCCAGTATTTTTGACAAGCTGATTGTCTGCGTTATGGTCAATGCCGGCAAGAATCCGATGTTTACGCAGAAAGAACGGGTGGAACTTATACGCCGTGTTACCGGGGATTTGCCAAACGTTGAGGTCGACAGTTCCAATGAGCTGCTGGCGGAATACGCCAGGCGAAGGGGGAGCTGTGTGGTTGTAAAGGGGCTGCGGGCTGTCTCGGACTTTGAAACAGAGTTTCAGATGGCGCTGGTTAACCACAAAATTAACCCCGATCTGGATACTATGTTCCTGACTGCTGACAGTCAGTATATGTACCTGAGTTCCAGCATGGTCAAGGAATTGGGAGCTTACGGCGTGGACTTATCGGATTTTCTGCCCAGTGAAATTATTCCGGACTTTCAGGAAAGAATAGAGAGCAGGAAAAAACAATTTTAGGAGGAAATCATTATGGCGGAACGCAACACGGAAGATATCATTGGCGCGCTGTATGACATGGTGCAGGATGCTCGCTCCATGCCGCTTGCTGCGGATAAGTGTATTCTGGAGCGGGATCGTGTTTTGGATATGCTGGATGAAATTCTGGCTCAGTTGCCTGGCGAAATCAAGCAGTCTCGCGCCATAGTAGAATCCCGTACAGAAATTGTTGGCCAGGCCCGGCGGGAAGCGGAAAATATCGTCAGGGAAGCGCAGGAAAAAGCCAAGCAGATGGTCACCAAGGAATCGGTCTACATGGAAGCGAAAAAACGCAGTGAGGAGTTGGTCGCTCAAACGCAGAGCCGAATCAACCAACTGCGGAAGGCTGCGAATGAGTATATGGACGAGTCCCTGCGGCAGACAGAGGAAGTTGTTTCCAAGGCTCTGAATGAGGTAAGGGATACGAGGATGAAGTTCCGCGCGGTAACTGAAGCACAGGAACAGCGAAAAACGATGAATGTGGACATCGATGTGTAAAATGAATATAAACATATCCGGGATGGGCGTATGCCTGTCCCGGTATTTTTATATCGTGAGTGAATAGAATGAAGAGAAAGGGGGACGTGAGAATGATGCGTAACCATATGGTGACAGGCAGAGCTGTTTCCATGCCTGCCGGATTCGCAATCGCTACCAGTATCAGCCTGGGTATCATGTTGATTCTGTCCGCATTCCTGGCAAAATTGATCAGTTTGGAAAAGTTGGAATGGGAGAAAATTGGTTATGGGATTGCCATTATGTTACTGGTCACGTCGATGATTGGGACAAAAACAGCCTGCCGCATTATCAAGAGAAGAAAACTATTGACATGCGCAATTGCGGGTATTTTGTATTGGGTGACATTGTTAATAATCAGCGCCCTATTCTTTGGAGGTCAATTCAACGGCATTGGAACCACTGGGATCCTTATTCTTTGTGGAAGTACAGTCATTTGTATGCTTGAAATGAAAGGGGAGAGGGGAAGAAAAGCGGGTTCCCGGCGAATACCAAGCGTCAATAGGCCAAGGAGGTAAATAAATATTACTCTAAATATTGGATTTGCAAGAAGCCTTGCAAATCCAATATTTAGTAGCGCGCGACTCGCTCAATCGCAACATATAGGGACGATAATTTAAAATGGTAAAGAATCTGCAACAAGCCCTACTTTCGTTCACATAATTTTGTTTACATAATTATCCGTCATAATTTACAAAAAAAGCAATTTTGGCTAAAAAAGCTTGAATTTTTGTAAGAAATGGAGTATAGTATGTGCGTAAAGGTTTTACGAGATATTCTATCCCTTGTGACATACCAGCTCCCTTTTTTCGTAAGCAGGTTTTTGGTATCCTGTTTGTGTTCGGAGGTGGCTTTGGCATGCACAAAAATTGGTTTTCTGCACGTCTGAATGCTCGCAAGGGAATGCCGTTCGTTCTTGCAATGTGTTGGATCGGCGGCCTGTTATTCGGTGCTTTTCCGTATTTCTTTTTTTCACCAGAGACATTTTCTTTGATGCACAGAATCGTTTCTTGTTCTGCGTCGATCGTTGGCCTGCTGAACGCAGCTCTGTTACCTTTTCTGCTGTCCGCTTTTTTTGGTGTCTTCTCAATGCCCTGGGCAATCGCAGGCGTATGCTATGTGAAGGCGTTCCTGTTTTCTTTTGTTTCATTGCGAATCCTTGTGAGCTTTGGCTCTGGCGGATGGCTTCTTCGATACTTCCTTCTATTTAGTGGCTGTACAACACTCCCGTTACTGTATTGGTACTGGCTCTGCTCAGTTTCCATGCCGGATAGGCTGCACTGGCTTATTGTTACCTGTACCGTGTTTGCTGCGATCGTGTTTACCACTATATTGGATTACCGCATTATTGCACCATTTGTGTGCTTGATAGATTCTACGAAAGGGTAAATTGGTAGGCTGTTTCATGCTGGACATAATAAGCACTTATGAAAATTACCTGAGTAAGGTAAAAAAGGCGTCCGGTAATACGGTTTCCTCCTATATGCGCGATATCCGCCAGTTCTCTGATTGGCTGGAGCGTACCGAGGGAACCGAGCTGCTGAATGCTGTACAACAGAATATCAGCGTGTATCTTACCCATCTGCAGGATCAGGGGAAGTCTGGTGCAACGGTGTCACGTACGCTTGCCAGCCTTAAAAATTTCTACGTATACGCCGTGTCTTCCGGATTCCTGGAAGCATCTCCGATTACCGATCAGATCCATGTGGATCGCGGCGAGCGTAAGCCTCCTCAGATTTTGACAGGCAGGGAAGTGGAGCTTCTTCTTTCGCAGCCAGTTACGACAGATTCTAAAGGGCTTCGTGACAAAGCGATGCTTGAGGTTATGTACGCGACCGGGATTCGTGTTACGGAATTGATCGAACTAAATGTCGAGGACGTAAACTTGGGAATGGGCTTTGTTCGCTGCAATGGCGCCAAGAAGTCCCGTGTGATTCCCTTGTATCCTGCCGCTTTGAAAGCACTTGCGAGTTATTTAAATGATGCACGGCCTCTGATGGCAGTAAGCGCTTCTGAAGATGCGCTGTTTGTCAATGTGAGCGGCGTACGCATGAGCCGGCAGGGGTTCTGGAAGATATTGAAGTATTATCAGTCTAAGGCTGGGATTGAGAAAGACATAACACCGCACACTCTTCGTCATAGCTTTGCTGTTCATCTTTTGGAAAATGGGGCAGATCTCAGTGCGCTCCAGGAATTGATGGGACACAGCGATATTTCTTCTACACAAATGTACGCTTCACTGGTTAACGCAAAAGTGAAATCTGTTTATGATAAATGCCATCCGAAAGCATAAAAAGTCTGCCGTCCTGAAACGGCAGACTTTTTAAATTATATGTTCAATTACGTACAGCAGAGAAGAAGTACCTTAAATTCCTGTCATTGCCGCAAGCACATCCACTTCCATTTTCTGGATGCCCTTTTGCATGGATAGTCCTTCGTCAATATCGACGTCTGTAAACCCGCCATCATGCGTACAGACGATCCGGTTTGTCTTACCCTGCAGCAGAAGCTCCACAGCCAGGTATCCCATCTTTGTGGCATTGACACGATCACGCCCAGTGGGGGAGCCGCCTCTTTGGATATGCCCCAATACAGTCACACGGGGATCCAAGTCAGTTGCTTCCTTGATTTTCGCTGCGATGTCAGAAGCCGAACCAGCGCCCTCTGCAACTACGATCATATAGTGCGTAAAACCGTTCAGCCGTGCTTTGCGGATCTTTTCAACGACATCCCGCTCAAAGTCAATTTCCTCCTCGGGCACCAGAACGGCGGTGGCACCGACAGCCAGGCCAACGTACATCGCAAGATATCCGGCGTTTCTACCCATTACCTCAACCACGGAGCAGCGCTCATGAGACTGCATGGTATCGCGCAGCTTATCGATACACTCGATCGCGGTATTTGCGGCAGTGTCAAAGCCAATGCAGTAATGCGTGCAGCTGATATCATTATCAATTGTACCGGGAATTCCGATTACGTTAATGCCATACTTGCTCAGAGCACGAGCGCCACGGAATGTGCCATCACCGCCAATGGCAATAATGCTGTCCAAACCAAGGAATTTACAGGTAGAAACAGCTTTTCTCTGACCCTCTTCAGTCATAAACTCCTTGCTTCGCGCAGTATACAGGATTGTACCGCCCCTGTTGATTGTATGGGATACGCTTTTTTCATCCAGCTTGACAACATCGCCAGTGATTAAGCCGTTCCATCCACGCCGAATGCCGTAACACTCCAGGCCATGATACAGAGCAGTGCGCACGACTGCACGCACGCAGGGGTTCATGCCGGGGGCGTCGCCACCGCTGGTAAGTACACCAATTCTTTTTACGCTCATTTAGGGTTCCTCCGTTCTTTCAGGTTTGATTCAAGTATATTGTAGCCGGAAAACGTCAAAATGTAAAGAAGTAATTCGACTTTCGCCCGACTGTTTTTCATAATCCAAACCGTACTTGTATTGGTTGTACCAAAGGCGGGGGCATGCTACAGCTTCAGCCGTGGCAGTTGCGGCCCCATTTCTGGGTTACTGAGGACAAGACAGGGAAGCGGCGGCAAGTGGGTTTACCTGAGCCCCTGCTGTCTGACCTCCGGAACCATGCCGGGGAATACTGGGTCTTTCCCGGCAGGAATCCCCGGAAACACCATACCAGACAGGCGGCCTGGAAGGATGTAAAGCGGGCCGCGCAGGCGTTCAGACTGCCGCAGAACGTGGCCCCGCACAGCTTTCGTAAGGTTTATGCGGTGGAATTGATGAAAAAGTACGGGGATATCGAGAAAGTGCGGCGGGCACTGAATCACAACTCGGAGTCAGTGACCATGATTTACGCGCTGGCGGATTTGCAGTTGCAGGCCAAGTATAGACGGCGGCGGGCTTCATCCGGGCGAAAAGCGAGTTGACAAGTGAGGGCGGCTGTGATATCCTACGAATAGCACTACTGAAAGGAGGAAGTCAGGGTCTGATAGGCGAACGCAACAACAAGCCTGATTTTGTTGCGTTGGGCAGGGCAACTAGCCCTGTTTATTAAAAAGCCCTGACGAACGCAACAAAATAAAAATTTTGTTGCGTTCGCGATGAGAATCTGTTATAATAGCAGCAAACCAATCCAATTACCAGGAGGAAATCATGAAACGTTATTCGGACTGCCCGCAGGTTCTGCGGGAATTCCTGATCTACCATGAAAATATCATGGGACAATCACCGCTAACAATATCCGAGTATTATTTGGATTTAAGAATGTTTTTAAGATTTATAAAGCTGATGCGAAATGAAATGCCAATTTCGACGGTTTTGGATGACATTGATATCCGAGATGTGGATATCGAATTCATTCAGGATATTGATACCTCGGATGTTTTTGATTTCCTGTCCTATTTGGCCAATGACCGCGCCATAAATCCGGGTACTGCTTCCCCGGACTACGGAATCTCTGCAGCCGCACGTGCCAGAAAATTGTCCTCAATTAAATCCTTTTTCAAATACCTTACAGTAAGGACGAAACAATTGCAGGACAATCCGGTTGCAGATCTCGAATATCCTAAATTGCGCAAAAGTTTGCCAAAGTATCTTACCATGGAGCAGTCAGCGGCTCTGCTTCAGGCTGTTTCCGGGCAAAATGAAAAGAGAGATTATGCGATTTTGATGCTCTTTTTGAATTGCGGAATTCGCCGAAGCGAATTGGTAGGGCTGAATATCTCGGATGTCTATGAGGATCGAATTCGAGTAGTTGGCAAGGGTAACAAGGAGCGATTTGTTTATTTTGGAAAAGCGTGTCGAAAGGCAATTGATGCTTATCTGGTGGAGCGAAATATGAAAGAACTCTCGGACAACCGCGCGCTCTTTGGGTCGAGGGATAATAACAGAATCAGCGTCACAGCGGTTCACAGGCTGGTGAAAAAGGCACTAATGAAGGCGGGGCTGGATTCCACGCAGTTTTCCGCACATAAGCTGCGCCATACGGCCGCAACCATGATGCTTTCAGGCGGCGTTGATGTTAAGACTGTGCAGGAAGTGCTTGGGCACGAGAACCTGAACACCACGCAAATCTACACACACATAGAAAGTACGGAACTCAAAATAGCCGCTGAGGCGAATCCACTGTCCAAGCTGGATTTTGATAAAAGTTCATAAAAATCTGTAATTGCAACAAATAGTTGACACATTTTAAAGGTAATTTATATGTCAATCGGTGAAAGAATAGTACAGCTTCGCAGTCAAAAGAATATGTCGCAGGGGCAGCTGGCCCAGTCGCTTGGCGTTTCCCGACAAGCAATCAGCAAATGGGAAAACGATCAAAGCAGTCCGGACACGATTCATCTGATAAAGCTTTCGGATATTCTGGATACAGAAGTTGAGTATTTGGCAACAGGACGAAAGCCTGTTTATGAGGACCCTCCAATTGTTCTGAATATGGTCAAAAAGGTCGATAAGGTGGTTGAAAAAGTTGTTGAAAAGCCTGTGATTCGTAAGGTGGTACGAATCAAATATCGTAGAAATCCTGTAGAATACGCGCTTGTTGGAATTGGTTCTTTGATTATAGGCTTCTTACTTGGAGCAGTTCTCTTTTAGCGTCTCCCCTCTCCCCTTTCAGCGTACAGCAAAAACAGGAAGATACGCAAACACGTACCTTCCTGTTTTCCATGGTGGGCGAGGCGGGACTTGAACCCGCACGTCCGCAGTGAACACTAGAACCTGAATCTAGCGAGTCTACCAATTCCACCACTCGCCCATATTCTGCCGTCATCTCTCAACGACTGGACTATGTTAACACAGGTTTTTAAATTTGTCAACCAGAAAATTCCCTATCGGCTTATCTTTTCTTTTTCGGGCTTTACAGCACTCGATATTCCGGCTATAATATACAGAAACCATTCTGGAGGACACGATATGCTGAAGGGAAAAACCGTTTTGCTGGGTGTTACCGGCGGTATTGCCGCCTATAAAGCAGCAGCACTGGCATCCGCACTGGTCAAGCAGCATGCTGCCGTTGAGGTGGTTATGACAAAAAATGCCACGGAATTTATTACGCCGCTGACCTTTGAGCAGCTCACCGGGCGCAAGGTTATGGTCGATACCTTTGACCGTAATTTTGTGCATCAAGTGGAGCACATTTCTCTTGCCCAGCGCACGGATCTGGTTATCATTGCGCCCGCCACCGCCAATGTCTGCGCAAAGCTGGCACACGGACTGGCTGACGATATGCTGACGACCACCGTACTCGCCTGCCGCTGCCCCAAGCTAATTGCCCCAGCCATGAACACCAATATGTACGAGAATCCGGTAACGCAGGACAATCTGGACATCCTGCGCCGGTATGACTGGGAGGTGATCTCCCCTGCCAGCGGCCGGCTTGCCTGCGGTGCGGTCGGCCTGGGCAAGCTTCCGGAGCCGGAGGAACTGCTGCAATATGTTCTGCGGCGTCTGGCGCTGGCGCAGGATTTGGAAGGAAAGCGGGTTCTCGTCAGCGCCGGGCCAACTCAGGAGTCTCTGGACCCTGTTCGGTATCTGACCAACCATTCCACGGGAAAGATGGGATATGCCCTTGCCCGCATGGCAATGCTGAGAGGCGCGGCTGTAACCTTGGTATCCGGTCCTGTTTCTATTACGCCGCCTCCCTTTGTTCGGGTTGTTCCGGTGATTTCCGCGCAGGATATGTATGCAGAAATTACGTCCCGCGCGCCCCAGTCTGACTATATTTTCATGGCAGCTGCCGTGGCCGATTATACTCCGGTGCAGTATTCAGACGACAAAATTAAAAAGCAGGATGGAAATATGCAGATTTCCCTGAAACGGACACAGGATATTCTGGGATATCTGGGGGAGCACCGCACAGATGACCAGATTATCTGCGGATTCTCCATGGAAACCAGGGATATGCTGGAAAACAGCCGGGCAAAGCTGGAGAAGAAGCACGTGGACATGATCTGTGCCAATAATCTGAAGGTTCCCGGCGCCGGCTTTGGGGTGGATACCAATGTGATTACGATCATCACGCAGGCTGATACCACGGAACTGCCACTGCTTTCCAAGGAGGAAGTATCAAATACCATTCTGGACAAAGCAATCGCGCTTTCAAAACAATAGGCCCATAATGAATCGGCTGCCCTGCATGTTGACAGGACAGCCGCATTTTTATAATGCCGTTTCGATGGCTTCCCGGAGATTCCTCACCCGGTATACCGTCAGTCCCTGGGGAATCTCTACTTTTTCTGACCCGCTTCTGGGAATCATGCACTTATGAAATCCCAGCCGGGCCACCTCCCCGAGACGCTGGCTCAGATGGGATATGGCACGCACTTCTCCCGTTAAGCCCACTTCCCCGATGGCGACCAAGTCATCCGCAATGGGCACATCCCGGTAAGACGAGGCGATTGCCAACGCCACCGGCAGGTCAGCGCCCGGTTCGTCCAGATGCAGGCCACCGATGACATTGATGTAGGCATCAAAGGCACTCAGCTTCATTCCGGCCCGCTTTTCCGCAACAGCCATCAGGAGTACCGCACGGTTGAAGTCAAAACCATCCGCCGCGCGGCGTGGTACATTAAAGGTCGTTTTTGCAATCAGTGCCTGAACCTCTGCCAAAACGGGCCGGGTTCCCTCCATGACACAGGCGACACAGGTTCCGCTGGCCCCCTCGGGCCGCCCCTCCAGCAGCATTTGGGAGGGATTCGGCACTTCCACCAGACCGGTGTCCAGCATTTCAAATACGCCAATCTCATTGGTTGAGCCGAAGCGGTTTTTGGCCGCACGCAGGAGCCGATAGGACGTATTGGGGTCGCCCTCAAAGTACAGAACGCAGTCCACCATGTGCTCCAGCACCTTCGGGCCGGCAATGTTGCCGTCCTTGTTGATGTGGCCCACCACGAACACCGTGATTCCCTGCGCTTTGGAAAGCTGCATCATAGTCATGGTGCAGTCCTTGACCTGAGAGACGCTGCCGGGGGAGGAATCGTTGTTTTCGTTGTACAGCGTCTGAATGGAGTCGACAATCAGAATATCCGGCTTCATCTCGTCCACGGTCTCCACAATATCCGAAAGCCGTGTTTCGGAGAGAATGAACAGGTTCTCGGGAGACACCCCCAGCCGTTCCGCCCGGAGCTTCAGCTGGCGCTCACTTTCCTCACCGGAAACGTACAGCACCTGCCGTCCACTGCACAGGCTGTTGCAGATCTGAAGCAGCAGGGTGGATTTTCCGATGCCGGGAGCGCCGCCTACCAGCACCAGTGAGCCTGCCACCGCACCGCCGCCTAAGACCCGGTCCAGTTCTCCCATACCGGTGGAAAAGCGGATTTCCCCGTCGCCGTCTACCTCGCGGATCCGCTGGGGCCTGCGGCTCATACCGACCGGCGCGGCCTTCCCCTTACCGGGAGCGACCGGCTTCTCGATGTGCTCCTCCATGGTATTGTAGGCGCCGCAGCTGGGGCAGCGGCCCATCCACTTCGGCGTCTCATTGCCGCAGTTGGTGCAGAAAAAAACGGATTTCGTCTTTGCCATATGGTATCCTCCGTGAGAATCATTGCGTTTATGGTGATTATACCAGCAAATTTTCAGGGGGTCAAGTGTTCGAAAGCTGCTGACTCAGCGTGGCTCCAATGACACAGCACAGCTTTTTTTGATATTCGGCATTCCTTAGCTTTGCCTCCTCCCGGGGATTTGACAGGAAACCGCATTCAATCAGAACCCCGGTGCATTGGATATTCTCCATCAGATATACGCCGCTGATTGGCTTGCTTTTCCGGTTGCTGCCTGGGTTCAGCGCTGTGACCAATTCACTTTGAAGCTTCTGCCCCAGTTCTTTGCTCCCATCGGTTTTTGCGTAAAACACCTGTGCACCGCTGTACCGGGCATCACTGAACAGATTCTGATGGATGCTGATGAAAACCGCGCCGGGTGTTTCATTGACAATTCTGACCCTTTCCTTCAAATCCGATATCTTCTTGCGTGCAATGGTGTCGCCGGTCGTGTAGATGGAAACATCCGATGTACGTGTCATGCGCGTTTGATAGCCCAGCAGGTGCAGCAGGTCATCCAGCCTTCTCGAGATAGCCAGATTATACGCGCTTTCCATTCGCCCCGTACAGGAAGTGGCGCCTCCATCCTCCCCTCCATGACCGGGATCAATCACAACGCAGTGCTTCCGCACAAACGGCAGTTCTTCGGAGATTACGGTCACGGCCATGCTTCCCCAATACGCGCACAGCAGCGTCAGCGTCATGACCCCAACGCAGAACAGATAATACTTCCACCTTTTCAAATGCACCACCTCCTGCAATTTTTATGCGGGGGCAGCCCTTTTCTGAACATCCCGCGGGGAGAAAACATAGTATGACGTGGACGAAAATCCGACTCTATCTTTCAGGAGGTATCGAAATTGGACAGACAAATTCAGGAACCGTCCTATCGGGACGGGCGCTTACCTGCCATGGCGCCTCTGGCGAATCCTTACGTTCCCTTCCAGATGGAAAACCCCGCAAGATATGAGGCAAAAAAGGGTCTGGTTCGGGGTACCCTCTTCCCGGGTCTGGATCTGCCGTTTATGGGCATGGTCAATCAGTATGAACTGCCGCCGACAACACTGGCAGAGCTTCAGTCACTGGGCTTTGCCGTTCAGGAGCTGGCACTTTACCTAGATACGCACAGGGAAGATCAGGAAGCGCTGGCACTGTACCGAGAGTATCAGCAAATGTACGATAAGTGCAGGCAGCTGTATATCCAGGAACATGGTCCGCTGACCCACGGTATGCCTGCCACCGCCGAGGGATATACCTGGCTGGATGACCCATGGCCCTGGGAATACTGCGCAAATAAGGAGGCGTAACCATGTTTGTATATGACAAGAAGCTGCAATATCCCGTGAAAATTTCCAATACCAATCCCCGGCTGGCGGCAATCATCATTTCCCAGTACGGCGGCCCGGATGGCGAGCTTGGCGCTTCCCTGCGCTATCTGTCTCAGCGCTACTCCATGCCCTTCGACGAATTGAAGGGGCTGCTGACCGACATTGGTACTGAAGCATCAGAAATGCTCCGTTGTGCTTTGGCCTCGGTGGGCAACACTCTGGATACTGCGTAGGTCCATGTAAAAGGAAGCAGGTTAAGGTATACTTCGATATGTTCCGAGTCAATCACTACCATTTTATTCAGGATGTGCTTGTAAAACACATCCTCATCTGCCGCACCTGAAATGATCTCATCAATCGCATCAGTAATTGCCCGGATCCGTTCCTGCTGCTTTTCACGCTGGATCTGGTATTGGCTGCTTTCTATGCCCACGCCGGACATATCCTGATGGATAACCGGCTGAATGACGCTGAGAAGATTGTTTGCTACCTTTTTTCTGTCATATTTCAGGCTCCGGGTTACCAAATACATGATATGGACGGCGTCTTCATTGCGGATACCGGTGCCGGAACACCCAACGTGGTTTCCCGATGGGTCAATATGGGGGGAACCATTCCTCACTGCTTCATAGCACCTCCATGATTTATACCTGCTTCCATCCTTCCGGGGCTTATACCGGGAAACATAGCTTGCACCACAGCATCCACACTTGATTTTTCCGGAAAACGGGTAGCGGTTGGAGTGCTTTGATTTCCCGGCCTGAGAATCGGACCGTTCGTCCAGAATTCGATTTGCTTCATCAAACAGTTCCCGGGAAATAATCGGCGCATGGTGATCTTTGATGATTACGAATTCTTCCTGACCTTTGTTGTACTTTTTTTCGTGGGACAGGTAATCCGGCGTATAGGTTTTCTTTTGAACCAGATCACCGCAGTATTTTTCATTCCGAAGGAGCCGAAGAATCACCGTATTGCACCACTCTTTCCCCCGCATCGGCACAATCCCTTCTTCCCGCAGTTCCCGGCAAATCACGTGGGTGCCTTTTCCCTCATGAACGAATTTATGAAAGATCCGGCGCACCACTTCCGCGCCATCTTCGTTAATTGTCATCTTTCCATCTTTCACGTCATACCCAAGCATGTTCCTTCCAAAGACAACCCCTTGCTCCATCTGCCGCTTCTGCCCCCACTTGACACGTTCAGAGGTTTTTCTGCTCTCCTCCTGGGCGATGGAGGACATGATGGCAAGGCGCAATTCTGCATCCCCGTCCAGGGTGTTGATGTTGTCGCTCATAAAAATCACACCCACTCCGTGTCGTTTCAGTTTCCGGGTATAGGAAATGCTATCCAATGTGTTTCTGGCAAAACGGGAGATCTCCTTCGTAATAATCAGGTCGATTTCACCGTTTTCTGCGCAGGCAATCATTCGGTTAAACTCTCTGCGCTTTTTCGTTGTGGTTCCGGACAAACCTTCATCCGCAAAAATGTCATACAGCTCCCAGTCCGGGTGATACTGAATGTATTGGCGAAAATACCGCTGCTGGCTTTCAAAGGAATTGGCCTGATCCTCATGGTCGGTGGAAACCCGGCAGTATGCGGCAACGCGCTTTTTCACCTGCTGGTGCCGGTGTTCCTCATTCAAACGTTCATATCGATTGACAGACACGGCAAATGCTCCCTTCTGCTTTTTTGCCTCCATGCAGGCACGCCAATATGGAAAGCACCAGACCCTAAGTCTGGTGCTTATCCTTTGCGTGCAGGTTGTCGATCCCAATGAGACACCTGTCCCTTTGATTACGGCTGATCAGATTTCGATTCTCCAGAGAATAGAGAACCGCTTTTTCCAGAAGAATCAAAAAATCCCTGTGTTCCTGTGCGTTCAGCTCTGGAATGGATCCTCCCACGTATACATATTCCTTATGATACAGCAGGCAGCACCTCCACCCCCTACTATATGGGGTTCGAAAAAGATACATGCCATTGTAATCACCCAAACCATCCAAACCGTCAGTCTTTCCTCCATACCTTCTCCCACCACTGCCCCACATTGCGGTAGCAGGATGCCAGCGTGTAGAACGCCGTACGCATTTGAATTCTGAGAATGCCCCACATTCCGGACTCCACATCCCAGCGCAGGGCGCCGGAACGGTAGAGATAGTCGCCGGGACAGTCGGAAGCGCCCCCCAGCAGTTCCAGATTGTAGACATTGCCCACGCTGATGGCCCCCTTCACCGGCTCCACATTGGACAGTGGATTCCCGGGCTGCTCCCGCCATACATGACCGTGGATCAGGAAGACTGTGTTTCTGGGCTTATCTCCCGGCATCAGGTAGCGGATGATCACCCGCTCCCTGGTATAGGCCTTGAGCACCGGGGTAGCCGGTTCCCCGTGCACCTTGGAATCAAAAAGTTTGGAAGCCAGAGGCACCCTCTGAAAGCGGTTAAAGAACCGTTCGGAGCGGTAATTGAAGCCTTTCTCCCCCGTGTCCTCATGATCCACCTCGCCGTGGGCACCGTGGGGTTCCCCTGCCTCCGTGGTTTTTATGAGATTCCCCGCTTTAACCAACATTCGGATTCCGTTGTGGGCAAAGAGAACAAACTCCCGGAAGGTTGCCGCACCCGGCGCCGTAATAATGGATTGCACCTCATGGTTTTGCGCCACCTGACTGAATGTGCGGTAGTATTTGGCTCCCGGCGGCTCGATGATGATTGCGCCGAACAGACCGTGATACTTGTGGTTTCTCAGGTCGCCGAAGGAACGGAGCAGGCCCCTGTCGGCATGCCACAGGTATTTTCTGCATTCCCCGGGCGCAACGGTCTGCTCTGCATCGTTATAGCCCACATTCAGACCCGAGTCATTTATTGGGTCGTATTGAAGAAACTGGGGATTCAGCGACACCCGGTTGGAGGGCCTGTGGCGCAGATCCAGCGGCACGGAGGGGTAGTCAAAATAGGGCACCTGTTTTTCAAACAGATTGTGAAGTGTCACTTCGATCCAGTCTCCGGCATTGGCCCGGAGAATCAGCGGAACGGGCCGTTTCCTGCCCCGGCGGATGTTTTCCACATCCTCCAGCGGAACAAACAGCAGTCCGTCCGGGTCGTGGTCGCCGTAGCGGTTATACTCCAGATCCTGTTGAATCGCGGCAATCTCAAATTTGTGGATGCAAGCCCCGGGCGGCGGCGTCAGGCATACCTGTTTCTTCCGCTTTCCGCACAGGGGCGGCAGGCATTCCAGTGGCTCGGCATGAGCGCGGATAATTCCCCAAAGCCCAAGCCATACATCGTCCACGCTGCCGCTGTAGTAGAGGTAATCTCCGGCGGCGTAGGGCTCTTCAACGCGAATATTGAAGACCTCCGATATGCCGATGGTCTGTGCTGCTACCACCGGGGAATTCGGGTTGGTGATTTTCTTTTCCCAGGACATGCCCACAATGTTAAAGGCGTGCTGCTCCTCATGGGCCCCGTCCAGCAGCCGGATCACCAGCTCCTCGCCAGGATAGGTTTCCAGCATAGGTGTAGCAGGGTCCCAGTAGGTCAGAGACGAGAAGATGTGTGCCGGGTCGTCTTTGTATTTCAGCCGCTCTGGCATAGGCTCGCAGCGGTAGTTGATTCCCATGACGCCGGGATCATCGTGGGAACCGGGCTGCTCCGGTGGGTTCAAAGGATTTCCCTTTCCGTCAAACAGCAGGGCAAAATCATGGAGGAACAGAGAGAACTCCCGGAATGCGGTGCCGTCCTTCCGGCGGATCACTGCCTGCGTACCACAACGGATGGGGCACAGGGTGTGGGGATCCAGAAATTCCGCCCCGGCGGGTTCGACGATCAGCGCGCCGAACAGGCCATGCTGCTGGTGCATGTTGGCAAACAGATGGTCATGGAAAAAGACGGTGTGCAGCTCCTCATTGGCAAAGAACCGCTCGATCAGGGTTTCGAAATTTGGCTTTGGTCTGGAGGTACTATGAATACGAACCGGTATGTTGTAAAATCATTGGAGCTGCACCTGTTTTTCGGGCGAATCATGAAAGAGCATGCGTTTTTCCTGCGGGCAGGATTCACCTCTGCCGATCCTTCCTTCTCAGAAAGGGCAGCATTTTACCAAAAGAGCTTCGAGGCACTGCTGCGGGACACCGTTACTTTGGCAGGCGGTGTCGTCGGTAGGGATGTGATCGAGTCGGGAGAGGTAGTGACGGAGTTTACGGCTTGGACAGAAAAGCAGACAGAGTGCTTTACCGGAATTCCCATTGCCAGGGAAATTACAAATCATTCCCTGTGTTTACGGCCCGGAGACTGCCAAAGTAATCTGACCCAAATGCAGGAAAAAGTGCACAGACTGAACCGCACTGCGCTAAAGCTTCTGGCTGGGCTGATCGATTTCAAGGAAACCATTCTCAAACGGGCATTAAGATGCGAAATGTTCACTCTGAATTATCCGCTCCTGATCGAACACATTCTGCGGGAGGCGAAGCTGTACCGAAAGTTCGTGGAAATGCTGGAGCGGGACGGTGACCTGTCCGAGTGCTCCATGAAGGAAAATGAATGCTTCTGGAACCAGATCATGATGGAGCACGCCCAGTTTATCCGGGGGCTGCTGGACCCCTGCGAAGCAGAGCTCTTCTGCACTGCGGATAATTTCGCAAAAGAGTATGGCAAACTTCTGGAAAACAGCAAAAATGCCGCTCAAAAAACGCAGATGGCAGAATCTCTTTCAGAAACCATTCGCTTCCGGGATTTCAAGATAGCAGGCGTGCAAGGAATACAGCAGTGCAAAATTCGCAGCATCATTCTTCCCTTGCTGGCAGATCATGTGCTGCGCGAAGCAAACCATTATATTCGGATCTTGAAGCACTGAGCGGCAGGGATATTGGAAACCTTTCAATTGGCTTTTTAGGTTTCTTACGAAACGGAAAGCACCAGATTCAACGTCTGGTGCTTTCCCCTCTTTTGGTTTTTTATTTTAACATTTGTCCCGCCGGGACAGGCTAATCAGATTCCTCTTTTCGAGGGAACAGAGGACAGATTTTTCCGGGTGAGCCGGGAAATGATGTATTCCGGTTTATCCAGATCTGGAATCGCCTCTCCCACTGATGTATCTGCTTTCGACTTCATCAGACATTCCTCCCCTGCCCTGCTATATGGCGCAGAACGGAATTCATGCTGGCGCGCACTGGCGCGTATACGCATAGCCGTATTTGCGGTATCCGTTTTTAGTGACCATTCCATCCGGTGTGTCTTGCAATTTAGCCGCTTTTACAGTAAAATAGCTTTTTGAATCAACGCTGAAATCAAGAAAAGATACGGAAGCTACGATTGGAGTTTATAAAGATGGAAATCAATTTAACAGAAGGTTCTATTTTTCAGAAGCTCATTCGTTTTTCCTTGCCTATGATTGCGGGAAATCTTTTGCAGCAGGTATATAATCTGGCGGACACGCTGATCGTCGGCAAGTGCATCGGCGCGGATGCGCTGGCCTCCGTGGGCTCCGCCTACACGCTGATGATCTTCATTACCTCTATTATCATCGGCCTGTGCATGGGAAGCGGTGCCTTCTTTTCCGCCGACTACGGCGCCGGTGAGGATGGAAGACTCCGGGAGGATATCCGGCTGTCGTTTTGGTTTATTCTTGTTGTATCCGGGCTAATCTACCTCGTTATCTACCCGGGAATGCAGTCCATTCTGAATCTGCTGCAAACGCCGACAGAACTGATGGAGATGACCCGGGAATATGTTTCCGCAGTGTTTGTGGGTATTCTCTTCGTATTTCTTTACAATTTCTTCTCGTATCTGCTTCGGGCTATGGGCAACTCCATGGTGCCACTGATTTTTCTGGCCGTATCCGCCGGACTGAACATTGTGTTGGATATTGGGTTCGTTGTGGGCCTGAACATGGGCGTTGGCGGCGCTGCCTGGGCGACGGTAATCGCGCAAGCTGCCTCCGGTATCGGCATCGCCGCCTATTCACTTGCCAGGCTCCCAATCCTGCGTGGAGACAAGTCCCCAGGACGGAGTTTTCACAGGCTTCGGGAAATCATTGTCAACGATGTCGCAACGGGCATCCAGCAGTCTGTCATGAATTTTGGCATTCTCATGATTCAGGGCCTGGTCAATAGCTTTGGCGCCGCCATTATGGCCGCTTTCGCTGCCGCCGTCAAAATTGACACCATCGTCTATATGCCCGCACAGGAATTCGGCAACGCCTACTCCCTGTTCGTTTCACAGAACTACGGTGCCAAAAAGGAAGACCGCATCCGTAAGGGAACGAGAATTTCCTTTCTTGCTTCTGCCTGCTTCTGTCTTGCCATCTCCGTTCTGATCTTCCTCTTCGCCGGAAATCTGATGGGATTTTTTGTTGATGCCAGTGAGACAGAAATCATTGCGGAAGGCGCCCGATACCTACGGATTGAGGGTGCCATGTATGTGGGCATCGGCGTGCTGTTCCTTTGGTACGGTTACTTCCGCGGCATCCGCAGGCCCCACATTTCCCTGACTCTCACCATCATTTCTCTGGGCACCCGCGTAGCCCTGTCTTACGCACTGGCGCCCCATACGCCGCTGGGCGTGGTCGCGATTTGGTGCTCCATTCCTATCGGCTGGTTCCTGGCCAACGCGGCGGGTCTCGTTTTTTATATTCAAAATTCCCTCTAAAAATACTGCAAATATCCGTTATGCAACCAATAGTTTCTATGTTATGCGCCCGCATTAGCGGAAATTTCCATCAAGGACGATCACCTCTCCGCAGGCGCCGTCTGTCAATATTCACTGGCAAAAACAGCCATCGCCATACAATCCGGTCCAACATGGCTGGCAATACTGCACGGAAGCGTCACATACTCCACTGCCGCACCCGGGAACGCCGCCTGAACTGTCGACTGCCAGTGGTCCCTGTCCTCTTGATTCCGTTGGGTTCCGCCTGCCTCAATTCGGAGCTTTTCCATGGGAACATCCGCAAAGCGTGTCGAAATATCGTTTTGAACCGCTTCGATCATTTTCTTCTCACATGCCTTCAATCCGCGGACCTTTGAAAATACGTCAATTTGGTAACCCTGTATGGAAAGAATCGGCTTGATATTCAGAAGCGTTCCCAGCAAAGCCGCCGAGGAACTGAGCCGTCCACCCCGCTGAAGATACTTTAAATCCGCAACCGTCAGATAGATGCTGGCCTGAAACGCAGATGCCTCCAGATACGCTTTGATTTCTTCCGGCGGATATCCCGCGTCCGCCATATGCTTCGCTTCCAGCACCGACCCCCGCTGGGTCACGGAGATTCTGTGATTGTCCACCACATATACTCTGCCTTCGAAGTCTTCCGCGAGCATAGCGGCATTCTGACAGCTTCCGCTGAGTCCGCTGGTCATGGGAATATATACGATGGCGTCATAGCCCTGCTCAAAAATAGAATTCCACAATTGGAGAATGCTGCCCGGTGCCGGTTGGGATGAAGAAACACCGCGCTCCAGTTCCATCGCCGCAAACAGCTGCTCTGTGTGAATATTCAAACCCTCCAGATAGGTTTCCTCATCGATTATCACCGGCATGGGAAGCAAGAAAACCCCCAGCTTCTCCGCCTCCTGGGCAGTGATGCCGCTGTTGCTGTCTGTCGTAATCGCAATTTTCATAGCGTTTCCTTTCTGTTTATCCACATAATCGGCGCAGTCCCTTCCATCCGGCAAGTTGTAATCATTCATATGGTCAGCTGTTGACAACGGGACTTTCAAATAGATATAATGAAATGATACAATTGTATCTTATTTCACTGACTGCCGCAATAAGGCAAACTGAGACAAAAACGCAGTATTTATATCATATATTGCAAGGAGCTATCAATGAACAAACGTCAGGAAGCAAATATACGGGTAAAAGCACGGATCACAGCCGCTTTATTAACACTATTGAATGAAAAAAGTATTTCTGACATCACAGTCACGGAGATCATATCAGAAGCCGGTGTGGCCCGTGCGTCCTTTTACCGCAATTACTCGTCGAAGGAAAGCGTGATTACCACGCTGATCACCGATGTTCTGGAACAGTTCCGGGCAGAGGTTCAATACGATGGCGATAACTACTATACTTACGATAATATGCGCAGAAGTTTTGAATTCTTCAGCCGGTATGAAAAGCAGATACTGGATCTGCACCGCTTTGGATATGGCTCCCTCATTCTGGAGAAGCTCAACCAGTTTCATGAGGAAATTGCCGGGAATATGCCCCAACGTTCTATTGAACGTTACGAGCTGTATATGTACACCGGTTCCCTGTACAACACCGGTCTGGTCTGGCTCCAAAATGGGAAAGCAGAGAGCGTAGATGAGCTTTCGGAGGTATTTTACCAAATCGGTCGCTTTCCGAATCGGAACTAGGGAAGCTCTGATTAAATCAGCAAGAGCTGACAGCATGAGATTTTGTTTTCCCGGAAGATTTGAAAAACAGAAGAATACTGTGTGTATTTCCTGTTTTTCAAACCGCACTGGGAAAGCAAAAGGCCCGCTGCTCAGCCGCAGGTGATTTATTCATAGGTTCCCGAGGGAACCTATGTGTTCATAACGCAAAGCGGAAAGGACTCAGGCACTTCTGCCCGAGTCCTTTCCATTTTTCATGGGGACATAATCATTGTGCGCCCCTTCTTTGAAGGATGTCTGAGGTCTGGCTGCATCTCACAGCCGATCTCGAATGTACTGTCCAATCTCCGCCCTGCTGATATTCAGAGCAAAGGAAAACTCCTGCTCAATCATACCCTCCACTTTATGCAGGATATCCATTTCACTGGTCGGGAGTCCTGCTTCTATTTTTCGCTTGTGCAGACAGCTTGCCAGCAGAAGCAGTTCCCGTGTATCTCTCCGGGACAGTATCTGCTGGAACAGAGCCATTCTGGCCTTACGATCCAGTATCCACGGCATTTGGTCGTTTCTGACACTGAAAATGATAGAATCGATTTCTTCCCGGGTCAGCACCGGACGCATCCGCGTCTGCGCCTTTGGATTCTCCGCCGGCAGGTAAATCGTCGCGCTGCCGGAAGCAATCGGTTCAATCACAAGGTATTCCTGTTCCCCATTTCCAAAGTTCATTTTTCGAATATCTCCGATCCGGCAGACACCATGTCCGTTATAGCTGATATAGTCGCCTTTCCGATACACGTTTCATCATCCTTCCACTGGGCAATTGAATACAACCATATTGTATCAAAAATGGGCCCGCAATTGCAAAGGCAGTTTTTCCCAAAGGAAAACGGCTGTTTTTTGTGTAAATTGTCCTTTGCAACCCATCACAAAACGAAGTATACTATGATTGTAACGAGTGGCATCTCTGCGTAAATCCAGTTGCGCAGAGGTGCCACTATTTTTGAAAGAGGGTATCAGAATGAAACGGGTAAAAGCGACGTGCATCTGCCAGACACTTCATTTCCTGCTGAAGGAGGATGTAGAACACGATTACGCAGTAAAGCTGGTAACGGAAGAAGTGGCGCATTATAAGGCAAACTTGGGTCGGAACCGCACAAAGTACAAAATTGTGGAGGAAATTCCTCAAGAGGATGGCTCAATCCTCTTAAAAGTCATAAAACAGTATAACTCCTGTCCTGTGGGCGACTATCTGAACTAAATACATCCATTAAGCGTGTAGCCTGCGGCGTAAATCCAGCGTTTTCAGGCTGCACGCTATTATTATGCAAAGGAACGTGATACCAATGGAACAATCCAATCAGCATTTGGGAACAGCGCGTATTGGCAGACTGTTATGACGCGGAGATCATCCAGAAAATTGCCGAGGAGAGCGGGTTCAGCGAGGGCTACATCCTGGAAGCCGGGGAATATACCCCCGGCGGCGTGCTTGCCAATGTATTCTCCAACCGTGCCTATGGCCCTACCAACGAAGATTATCTGTGGACAATCCAATATCAAATCATTACAGAGCTTGCCCGGAAGGGGTCCTGTGTCATCGTGGGCCGCTGCGCGGATTACATCCTCCGGGACACAGCAGATTGCCTGAAGGTCTTTATCCACGCAGATCTGAATTTCCGGTCAAAGCGGATTGTTGAGGTCTACGGTGAGCGGGACGCTTCCCCGGAGCAGCGGCTTAAGGACAAGGACAAGCGCCGGGCTGCCTACCATCGCTTCTATACGGACAAGAAGTGGGGACAATCCCAGAACTACCATGTTACGCTTGACAGCGGTGTACTGGGGCTGGAGCGGTGTGCTGAGATTATCCGTTCCCTTTACTGAATCATCCATTAGAATGCCAGGACTCCCTGAGGTGGGAGTCCCGGCCTATGCGTTTATTTCGCGGTGGATACCTGCGTGGAACCGCCAACGTTCAGTGTATAGCTTTCGCCCGACTGAATCGAAGGAGCACTGAGAATCACAATTTCATAGTCCAGTGCCGGCGTGTGGGACAGGACAACCGTTCCATTATGGTCCGTCAAGGTGATGTTCGTGCCTGCGTTCTGTGCGCCCACATTCACGCAGATTACCCCCTGCGTGCTGACGGAGAAGTTCTGTGCCATTGAGGACGCGCCTGTACCAATGAAGGCGCCGCCGGTGATTGTTCCGGAAATGTCGTAGTCCAGAACAGAGGTATCTCCATAGGTGGGGCCACTGACGGTCACAGTACCGCCGGTGATCTCCAGTGTACCGTTGGCGTCAATGCCGTCGCCGAAGGCTGTGACATCGACGCTGCCGCCGGAAATCACAATGCTGGGGGTCTCGCCGGACTTGGCGAAGGTATCGCCGCGTTTGCCAAAGCCACTGCCATCCATACCGCCTGCGGCGTTCAGGCCGTCGTCGGTGGCCGTCAGCGTGATCTCGCCGCCCTGAATGACAACGTGCTGACCCTCGATTCCCTCATAGCTTTCCGTAATGTGGATGGCGCCGGAAGCAATGGTCACAGTATCATCAGCGTGGATGCCGTCGTCGCCGGAGGCAATTTCCAGTGTTCCGCCTCGAAGGGTCAGATTTCCATCGGTATGGAGACCGTCATCGGCAGAATCGATGGTGAAGGTACCGCCCTCAATGGTCAGGCTTTTTGCCTTGATGCCCTTGGTGCTGACGGTATCGGCTTCCGCCGTGGTAGCTGCGGGCTCCTGTCCCCCCGCAGGCTCCTGGGGCGGATCTATTCGTTCCATTCCCTTGATTCCGCCCTTTCCGTCCGCTCCCCGTTCCGGGAAGTCCTGAGAATCAAACTGCGGTTTGCCAGCGGGGGTACCTCCGCCCTTCTGTCCTCTGCCAAAGCCCGGATTGGAGGCAGGCTTTTGGGCGTTCTCGCTGCCGCCGCCAGTTGTGATGGCATAGTCTCCGTCCACAATCCGACAGCTCCCGGAAGCGCTGATGCCGTCTCCTTCAGCGTTGATGCGATAGGCGCCGTTTTCCAGATAGACTCTGCCCAGCTCTGCGTCCTCGCTGTTTTCAGCGTGAATGCCGTCCTTCCCGGCGATGATATCAAAGGTGCCATCCGCAATGCTCACCGCATCCTTGCCGCACAGTCCGTGGGCCTCCGCGTCAATGGCGTAGGTGCCCCCGGTTATTTTCAGGGAATCCTTGGAGACAACGCCGTGCCCGCCGGGACTGGTAATGGTCAGCGTTCCGGTTCCGTTCAGAGTCAGGTCCTCCTTGGAGAAAATCACCGCGTCCACATTGGTATCCCCATCCGGCGTGAAGCTGCCGCCGTTTGTCAGGCTGTTCTGGGTTCCTGCCGCCAGCGTTACAAACACTTTGTCCGCCTGACGGACAAAAATTGGAGCGCTCGCTTCGCTGTGGATAGATACGCCATTCAAAACCAGATGAATTTTATCAGCTTTGTCCGCATCTACAAGGATTACACCATCGTCCAGTGTTCCGCTGAGAAGATAAGTGCCTTCCTTTTCGATGGTCACTGTCGTACCGGAAATATCCACATTGCCGCTATTACAGGAGACGGCGTCACCGGTCAGTACAACGGCAATACTGTCCGTTTTGGAATAGGATGTGTCCATATCCCGGTCGCTGAAAATGTCGGTTTTTTCCGCCGCAATGGTTGCCTCCGTGGGCGCTGTTCCCGCAGCGGTAACAGTTGCCACAGTTGCACTGCTGCCGGAGACACACCCTGTCAGCATCATACCGGCGCACAGCACAAAACTGATCATTGCTCTATTCTTCACAGCTCTTCCTCCTTACAGCTCCGCCGGGGCGCTCTCCTGACAGGACAGCATGATTTCCAGGTTCCCGTTCCGGCAGCGCAGCTGGTCAATCAGTTCCTTTTCGCTGACGTCTTCCCGCAGGGTCAGGTCGTAGGTCAGGCGGAAAAGGCTTCCCATATTGGTGGTTTTTACCCGGGTCAGCGTGTAATCCGTGGTGTAATGGCGAAGCACCTCGTCAAAGACACCGCCGTAATCAAGGCTCTCCGGGATCATGATGGACAGTGTCCGATACCGCTGGCTATTTTTCTTTTCGCCAAAGTCCAGACGATTGTATATCACATTCATGACCGACATGATCAGAGCAAACAGCAATGCAAATGCCAGATACCCCATACCCGCAATCAATCCCGCACCCATGGCAAGAAACAGCATGGTAATTTCACGGCCTGTCCCCGGTGCCGAACGAAAGCGCACCAGACTGAAGGCTCCCGCTACCGCCACACCTGCGCCCACACTGCCGCTTACCATCATGATAATGGTGCAGACCACAGCAGGCAGCAGCATGAGCGTGACCAGAAAGCTCTTGGTATACCGTCCCTGATAGCGGCAGCTAAAGGCCAGAATCCCGCCAATCAGCAACGAGCAGCCCATGCACAAAAGGAAATCTCCGAAGGAAATCACACCGGAAATATCTGTATTAAAGACTCCCCGAAAGAAAAAGTCAAGCATATTTGCGTCCTCCCTGTAAATATGGATAAATCATTTTCTGATATGCTGTACCGTATTTGGAATAGGAAGCTTTGAAAATACCTTCTTCAGAAAGCACTGCCGTCATCCACAGCGGAATTCCGCCTGCACATTTGATTTCCATGAGGGTTTGTCCTGCACTCAGCAGAGGCGTGCCCCATATTCCGTCGCACAGGGACAGATTTCTCTGACGGCTGAGGATGGATTCATCGAAGGTCACCCGGAAATCGGAACCATCCAGCGCGTAATAGGCCTCCCGTTCGTAAGAAAGGAACACCTTTGGTTCCAGCGGGGTGTAAAAACATTTGAAATAGTCGATTTCTCTCACGATCTGTTCCTCCCGCAGGCAGGGGCAATTTCCCGAAATCCATGCCATGGCTTCCCTCTCCGGCAGGGCGATACGGCGTTTGTATACTATGCCGTCGTATTTCTTTTTCAACTCCACATACACCGGGCTGAAGGGATCAGCCTGGGCATAGCTGCGAATGCGCAGCTTCTCCTTGTAAGCGGGACGCTCCAGCGACTGCCGCACGAGACGGTAGCTGGGGGTATCATAATAGATATTTCGTATGGTAGTTCGCCCGTAGTCGTCCAGCTTCATATAAGGCTGCATTGCCAGAAGAACCTGCTTTTTCTGGGCTGGGGTCAGTAAATATTTCAGCTCATACCGACTGAACACCGATTGATAGGCCATATGGGATTCCTCCTTTTCTGGGGAAAGCATAACACGCCAACCATAACTGAGCCTTAAAGACACAAAAATTTCAAAATTGGCCTGCTTTACTTGCCTCCAAATTTAAGCTATAGTTAATGTGAATGGTGTACAATAGCCGAAAAGGAGGAATGGACCGTGAAATTATTGTTTGCTGAGGATGAACGTTCCCTGTCCAGAGCCATCACACATATCTTGGAGAAAAACTGTTACAGTGTGGATGCCGTATACGATGGACAGACTGCGATGGAGTATCTGGAAAACGGTGACTATGACGGTGTAATTCTGGATATCATGATGCCGAAGCTGGACGGAATCTCCGTTTTAAAGGCTATCCGTGCCAAGGGAAAGCAGGTTCCTGTACTGATGCTGACCGCGAAAGCAGAAGTCGATGACAAAGTGCTGGGTCTGGACTCCGGGGCCAACGACTATCTGACAAAACCCTTTGATACACAGGAGCTGCTGGCCCGGATTCGTGCCATGACAAGAGGACATCTGGAGGTGGATGCCTCCCTGACCTTCGGAAACCTCACCCTGAACCGCAGAAATTTCGAATTAAGCTCTCCCACCGGCAGCTTCCGTTTGGCCAACAAGGAATATCAGATGATGGAGCTGCTGATGGCAAACCCACGGCAGCTGATCTCCCCTGACCGTTTTATGGAAAAGATTTGGGGTTTGGATTCCAATGTGGAAAACAGCGTGGTCTGGGTCTATATTTCCTATCTTCGCAAAAAGCTGAATGCGTTAAACGCCAATGTTGCCATTAAAGCGGTGCGAAACGCCGGGTATCTTTTGGAGGAACATACATGATCCAGAAGTTACGCGCCCGCTTTATCATTCTGTCTATGTCTACCCTGCTTGTCGTGCTGGTGGTACTGGTAGGTGGAATCAACCTTGCCAGTTACCGGGGCATCGTGTCAGAGGCGGACCGAATAATAACTGTCGATAATCCGGGACGCATGGTGAAAAGCAAAGGCACCATTGGAACAGGGGCAAATGGTTTGTTCAGCCAATTTTCGCCGGACTCGCACAGCTATGCCCGTTTCTTTTCTGTGGTTCTGTCATCGGACGGCAATGTGCTTGACACCCAGCTTCCGGTTGGGGCCATGATCGATGATGACGAAGCCTCCTCCCTGGCTGCCAAAGTCTTTGCAAAGGACACAGATACCGGCTTTCAGAGTATCTACCGCTACCGCAAGCAATATGATGGGGATACCGTTCGGATTCGATT
The DNA here is from genome assembly GCA_945948535.1 of uncultured Clostridia bacterium. Lineage (GTDB taxonomy): Bacteria > Bacillota > Clostridia > Oscillospirales > Oscillospiraceae > Faecousia. Next base: position 32,453 of record CAMFBN010000006.1, on the reverse strand, counting down.
TCTGGACTGCGGACGGGAAATCAGCGCCTTTCAGCGGTTTCTGCTGACCAGTATCCTCCTTTCAGCCGCTGGCCTGCTGCTGATTTTTGGCATTGTGGTCTACTTTTCCGGCAGGATCGTCCGTCCCTTTGCGGAAAGCTACGGAAAGCAGAAGCAGTTTATCACGGATGCGGGACATGAAATCAAAACGCCTTTGACCATTATTCAGGCGGATGCAGACGTTCTGGCAATGGAGTTGGGAGAAAACGAGTGGCTGGCGGATATCCAAAGCAATGTTCACAGGCTAACAGGCCTGACCAATGATCTGGTGAGCCTTGCCCGGATGGAGGAAGGCGGAACGCCGCTGGAGCTGCTGGAAATCCCGGTTGCCGATGTAATTGCGGAAACGGCGCAGTCCTTCCATACCCTTGCGCAGACACAGAAGAAAGATTTGCAAATTGCCGTCGAACCCATGCTTTCCATGGAAGCAGACGAAAAGGCGATTTCCAAGCTGGTCGGTATCCTGCTGGACAATGCTCTGAAGTATTCCCCGGAAGAGACTGCTATTATGCTGTCTCTGTCAAAGCACGGTAAGCAGCTCAGGCTGACAGTCTGCAATGACTCCGCAGTTCCCCTGCCGGAAGGTGATCTGAACAGGCTGTTTGAGCGTTTCTACCGGGCTGACCCTTCCCGAAACTCTCAAACCGGTGGGCATGGCATCGGCCTTTCCATCGCCAGTGCCATTACTGCCGCCCACAACGGTCAGATTCATGCGTCCCAGCCCACAAAGGGCAAACTGCAAATCACTGTAACGCTGCCACAGCGCCAAAGGCAGACATCTGCCAAACGCAAATAATACACCAGCGGGTCGGTTCTCGCCTTCTCTTATGAGTTCCGCAAGAAGCCATAACTGATTCGGATATGCTTTGACCAAGCTATCTCAACAAAAAGTCTTAATCCGGAAACAGCTTTGCTTATGCCCTTTACTTTTTCTGTCATTTTGATACAATGTCAGGGTGCTACAAAGGAAAGGAAGAATTGTCTATGGAAAATTGCAATGACCTCTGGCTGGAAAGCGTCTACAGCGACGGCACTCCTGCCTTCGTCAGCAGCCCTTGCCCAAAGCTGTTTGAAACCGTTACCATCAGGCTGCGTTTTTACCGGGATGCTCCGGTGAACTGTGTTTTTCTGCGTACCATTCCCAACGGTGTGGAGCAGTTGATCCCGATGACCCGTTGGAAGGAAGAAAAGGGGCTTGTCTACTACGAAGCCCCTCTGCAGATGACGGAAAATCGGATGCAGTACCAATTCTATCTGGTCTGTGAGAATGTGATTTACTTCTATACGCAGAAGGAAATCACCACCTATGTGCCGGATCACACCTACGATTTCGTGCTGCTGGCGGATTATGTCCAGCCGGAGTGGGTCAAGGACGCGGTGTTTTACCAGATATTCCCGGAACGGTTCTGCAACGGTGACTCCTCAAACGATGTTCGCACCGGTGAATACTCTCAGGATGGTCACCCGGCCATTCACATGGAGCACTGGGAAGATACGCCCCTGCCCTATGAGAAGGGCTACTGCATGGATTTCTTCGGCGGCGATCTGCAGGGCATCCGGCAGAAGATTCCCTATCTGAAAGAGCTGGGCGTGACTGCCCTGTACTTAAACCCCATTTTTGTGGCGCCCTCTGTACATAAGTACGATTGCCTGGATTACTTCCATGTGGACCCCCATCTGGGCGGTGATCAGGCGCTGGCGGAGCTGAGCCAGGCGCTTCATGAGAATAGCATGAAGCTGATTCTGGATATCTCCATCAACCACACCGGCATTGCTCACAAGTGGTTTAATCGGGACGGGGCCTTCTTCGATAAGTCCGTCGGAGCCTACAACAACCCGGACAGCCCGGAGCGGGAATACTATTTCTTTGCACCCGACAATTCCTATCACAAATGGCTGGGTGTCGATACCCTGCCCACCCTCAACTATACCTCTGAGGCTCTGCGGGATGTGATCTACCGCGGGGAGGATTCTGTTCTGAAAAAATGGCTGAAGCCACCCTACAGCATTGACGGCTGGCGATTTGACGTGGCGGATACCTTCGGCAGAAAGGACGAGCTTCAGCTGGCCCACACTCTCTGGCCCGAGATTCGTGAAAGCATTCGCGCTGTTAACCCACAGGCCTATATTCTGGCGGAGGACTGGGGCGACTGTGCTCAGTATTTGCAGGGAAATGAATGGGACGCGCCGATGAATTACTACGGCTGCGGCAGAGTCATCCGGCAGTTTTTGGGAGAGCCGGATCTGTTCATGGCGAGAAACGCCGTTCTTCGCAGCGTGCCCTACCGGATGACGGCGCAGGATGTGAAAAACCGCGTTCTGGAGCATCTGGCGAAGCTGCCCTACGTGATGTGGGAGAACCAGTTTAACCTGTTTGACAGCCACGATGCCAGCCGCCTGCACAACAATCCCATAATTTCTCAGGAAAGCTACCGGGGGGCGGTGATTTTCCAGTTCCTGCTCACCGGCGCGGCTTCTGTCTACTACGGAGACGAAGCGGAAATTGACGGAACGCTGGGCACCAACGAGGGTTGCCGCTATCCCATGCCTTGGAGCCGGGACATTCCCTCCTGTGACGCTTACCGCCTGATTCACACCATGACCCACCTGAAGGCAGATCACAAAGCGCTGCGGCTGGGCGGTATGAAATTCCTGTACGCCGAAGGCAATGTGGTAGCCATCGCCCGGTTCTGGGAGGATGATGTGCTCGTCGGCGTAATCTCAACGGAACAGCAGGATGTGAAAATCCGTCTGCCTCTTGGCGCGGTAGGCGCAACCACGCCTAAGGAACACACGGATATCTTCGGAACGCCCTTGGAGTACCGCCCGGTGGACGGCTCCAGCATCGAACTGACCGTAAAAGCCGGACAGTCCTACCTTATGGAGTGCTGCTAAAACTGACAGACATTGCCTGTCCACTGTTTTTTGGAACATTTCCGATGCTTCTCCGGGTACAGAGGAACTGGGTCACCTGGAGATGATTGGCGCGATTGTGCATCAGCTGACAAGAAATCTCAATGATGGGCAGATCAAAGATGCCGGATTCGCACCATATTTCGTCGACCACACCGTGGGTGTATATCCCACCGCCGCATCCGGCAGCCCCTGGAACGCTGCCAGCATGGCCGTCAAGGGAGACCCCATGGCAGATCTGGTGGAGGACCTCGCGGCAGAGCAGAAAGCGCGGGTTACCTATGACAATATTCTCAGGCTTAGTGACGATCCCGATGTCAACGATGTGATTAAGTTCCTGCGTGAACGGGAAATCGTCCATTTCCAAAGGTTCGGAGAAGCCGCGCAATTATTGCGGGAGAAACTGAATCAGAAAAATGTATACTATATGAACCCTGCAATGGATATGTAAGCACAAAACCTCCCGTTCCGGTTTGGAACGGGAGGCTGTGTTTTTGCGGGGATATCAGCGATTCTTCAGCAGCGCTTCAATCTTCTTGATGGGGTCGCAAATGGAGGAGACACTCATCTCATGGTTGATGGCAACAACAAAGTATGCGCAGTACTTGGAGCAGTCCACGTCAAAGTACCATTCTCTGCTCAAAAGCTCCGGCTTGCGGTAGGTCAGGTTGGTACCGAGAACGGCAGTCAGCGTACCCTCCCGGACCGCCTCATCAAACTTGGCGACACCACTGGTAAACAGCGGGAAGGTAGCGTTGGCGATAATGTTCTTCGCCCCGCGCTTTTTCAGCTCTCCGGCAACCTCCAGCATACTTTCACCGGAGGCGATAATATCATCGGCAATGAAAACGGTCTTCCCTTCCACGCTCTCACCGAGATACTCATGCGCAACGATCGGGTTACGGCCATTCACCACCCGGGTATAGTCCCGGCGCTTGTAGAACATACCAAGATTGCAGCCCAGAACACTGGAAAAATACATATTCCGGTTGATGGCGCCTTCATCAGGGCTGATGACAATAAAGTCATCCTTGTCGAAGCTCAGCTCGGGCATCTTACGCAGGAGTGTTTTCAGCACCTGATAGGTTGGCATCACATTATCGAAGCTCATCAGCGGAACCGCGTTCATCAGCCGCGGATCGTGGGCATCGAAGGTAATGATGTTCTGAACGCCCATGCTCTGCAGCTCCTGCAAAGCAACCGCGCAGTCCAGGCTTTCACGGGCAACACGCCGGTGCTGCCGGCCGCCGTACAGACTGGGCATGATAACCGTCATACGGTGGGCTCTGCCTGCCACTGCCTGAATCAGCCGCTTCAGGTTCGCAAAGTGGTCGTCCGGAGACATATGGTTTTCCTGACCGAACAGATTATAGGTCAGGCTGTAGTTGCCGGGGTCTACGACGAAGAAAATATCGTCTCCCCGGACAGACTCCTTGACGAGGCCCTTTGCGTCGCCGCTTTGAAAGCGGGGGCAGTCACAGTCAATGACAAACGTGTCCTTCTCAATGCCAGCTTCCCTTGCCCATGTGCGAAGGTGACCATCGATCAGGTTGGTCAGTTCCTCTGCACCCGGACAAGCAATCAATCCAAGATGCGCAACCTGCGTATCCGGATTAAAAAAATCTGACGGCGTGATATTGTTGTTCGACATGGTAATATCTCTCCTCCATCTCAACGCTACAGTATTCATAGTGAAATGCAATGCGATAGAAACCAACGTTCCTATTGTAACACACTCTTGACAGAACTGCTACAAGAATTTTGCAAAATTCGACAATTCTTGCGCTTTGCTGATTGCCGCCGGTTTTTACCGCCCGGTACTGGTAATTTTGACAGAACTTTTAAGAATCATCCAGTCGAATAGAAAATCACACGTCAGGGAACCCAGAATTCCTCCATGAAAAAAAGTAAGCCGCTGCGCCACGCAGCGGCTTACATACTGTCAGTCCTTCTCGATAAGATACGCATTCACGATTTCACCGTAGAACGCGGTGTGCATATCAGGCGCCGCTTCCGCTCCCACCGGAGGATAGAATCTTCCGATTACCTCCCGGGGCATTTGCGCAAGCTCCTGCTTCTGCTGGTAGATCACCTTACACTCCAAGGTCAGGGGAAACTGTACAATTCCCGGGGCTGCCACCACATCGGAATCCACAGTTTCCAGCTTCCTGTCACGGATTTTGTCGGTGTCGCGGCCTGACTTGCTGCCGCAGTAGCCCAGTATCTCCCGGTTTTCCTCGTTCATCGGAACATTGACCGTAAATTCCCCGGATTCCTCCAAAAGCTGCTTTGTATAGCGGCTGTCGCGCACATAGGCAATAAAAATGGGCTTCCCCCATTCCACGCCGATCTTGCCCCAACCGATGGTCATGGTATTCACGCGGTCGCCAGCGCGGGTCGTCAGCAGTACGCCCTTACGCAGCGCTTTGCAGATCACTTTGGCGTAGTCAAAAGCATCTACTTTTTTCTTCATAAAATCACTCCCTATTCCATATTATAGCATAGGTATCCGCTCATTGCAACGACAGCATACGAAAAAATGTTTTCCATTGACAATCTCGCCGCAGCCTGTATAATGAACTATAGAATTCCCCGGAGGTAACACAGACATGAATCATCTGGTATTTCAAACGGACTTCGGCCTTGTGGACGGCGCGGTCAGCGCCATGTACGGCGTTGCGTATTCCGTTCACCCCCAACTGAATATTCACGACCTGACCCACGACATTACCCCTTACAATATTTGGGAAGCCAGCTATCGCCTGATCCAGACGATTCGTTACTGGCCCCAGGGCACCGTATTTGTATCTGTGGTGGATCCCGGTGTCGGCTCTGACCGAAAGAGCGTTGTGGTCAAGACCGCCAGTGGGCACTATGTCGTTACACCCGACAACGGTACGCTGACCCATGTGATCCGGTTTGACGGCATTGAGGAAGTCCGGGAAATCGATGAAAATGTGAACCGTCTCCCCCGCTCCGGTGAAAGCTACACCTTCCACGGACGGGATGTCTACGCTTATACCGGCGCGCGGCTTGCCAGCGGCATCATTGATTTTGCCGAGGTCGGCCCTCTGCGGGACACAGACTCACTGGTGCGGCTTCCCATAATCGAACCGAGGATGGAAGGCCATGCCGTGTGCGGCACCATTGATGTGCTGGACGTGCGGTTCGGCAGCCTGTGGACCAACATCCCCCGGACGCTGTTCCTGCAAACCGGCATTCAATACGGTGATCGGGTGAGCATTACCATTGAGAATGACACCCGCTGCGTCTACCGCAACATTATCCAGTTTGCCAAGAGCTTTGCGGATGTGTACGTGGGCGAGGCGCTGGCCTATGTCAACAGCCTGGACTGCGTTGCTGTTGCCATCAATCAGGGCAGCTTTGCCCGGGCCTACAACATCGGCACAGGCAACTCCTGGCGCATCCGTATTGAGCCGTTTAAGGGCTTCTGAGAGAAAGCTGTTTTGGCATTTATGCCTGAATAGAAATTACTATGGAGGTAGAAAACATGAAGAAATTCTCTGTGAAAACCATCGTTGCCATTGGCATCGGCGCCGCCCTGTTCTTCGTTCTGGGCCGCTTTGTCGCCATCCCCAGCCCCGTGCCCAATACCAGCATCTCTGTGCAGTACGGTCTGCTGGCATTCCTGGCCGTGGTCTACGGCCCCGTTGCTGGCGCTCTCGTCGGTCTCATCGGACACACGCTGATTGACTTCAGCTACGGCTGGGGTGTGTGGTGGAGCTGGGTCATCGCTTCCGGCGTGTTCGGTCTGCTGATGGGCATTGCCGCCAAGACCCTGAAGATGGAGGAAGGCGAGCTGGGTAAGAAGGGCCTGATTAAGTTCAATATCTCCCAGCTGGTTTGCCACCTGATCTGCTGGCTGGCTGTCGCCCCTGTGCTGGATGTGTACATGATGGGCGAGCCCTGGGACAAGCTGATCGCCCAGGGTCTGATGGCCGCCGTTGCCAACGCTGTTACCACCGCCATCGTCGGAAGCCTGCTGTGCATCGCCTACGCCGCAACCAAGACTAAGGCCGGCAGTCTGACTAAGGAATAATTTTCAGCATTGCAAAGGCAGGCGCAACCGCCTGCCTTTGTTCGTCAGGAGGAATCCTCATTGGAGAATGAACCCATTATCCGTTTTCAGGACTTCGGTTTCCAGTATACCGCTCAGGCGGAGCCGACCCTGTACCACATCAATCTGGACATTCACAAGGGCGAAAAGGTGCTGATTGCCGGGCCCTCCGGCTGCGGCAAGTCCACCCTTGCCCACTGCATCAACGGCCTTGTACCCAATTCCTATCCCGGAAAGTCCACCGGCAGCCTGACCATCGGCGGTAAAAATGCCCAGAATATGGGCCTGTTTGAACTGTCGCAAACGGTTGGAACCGTTTTGCAGGATTCCGATGGGCAGTTTATCGGCCTGACGGTGGCGGAGGATATTGCCTTTGCGCTGGAGAACGATTGCGTTCCGGTCGGCCCTATGCACGACACAGTAGCGCGTATTGCGGAACTGGTGGATGTTAAGCAGGTTCTGAACCATGCGCCCCACGAAATATCCGGCGGGCAAAAGCAGCGGGTCGGCCTGGGCGGCGTTATGGTCGGAAATGTTGACGTTCTGCTGTTTGATGAACCGCTCGCCAATCTGGACCCCGCTACCGGGAAACAGGCCATTGTTCTGATCGACGAGATTCAGAAGCGGACCGGCTGCGCCGTCATTATTATCGAGCACCGGGTAGAGGATGTACTCTATCGACCGGTGGACCGCGTCATCCTGATGGAGGATGGGCGTATTCGCTATGATGGGGATCCGGACTCTCTGCTGTGCACCGATTTGCTTCCCGCCTGCGGCATTCGGGAGCCGCTGTATGTCACAGCACTGAAATACGCGGGTGTTGCATTGACAAAAGCTATGCGCCCCTCCTACCTCCCGGAGCTGACTCTCAGCGATGCGCAGAAGGAACAGGTTCGCTGCTGGTACGAGCAGCATCCCAATGCCGAAGTCAATGCCGCCGCGCCGGTACTGCTCCGGGCAGAAAATCTCGATTTTACCTACGACGGCGGACACCATGCCCTGCGGGGTGTCAGTGTGACGGTACACAAGGGGGAGATGCTCAGCATTGTCGGCACCAACGGCGCCGGAAAGTCCACCTTCTCCAAGGTAGTCTGCGGTTTTGAGAAAGCCCAGAGCGGTATTTTGGAACTGAACGGCATCGACCTGAACACCTTGTCCATCAAGGAGCGGGCTGACCACATTGGCTATGTGATGCAGAATCCCAATCAGATGATTTCCAAGACACAGATTTATGACGAAGTGGCGCTGGGCCTTCGGAACCGGCAGGTGCCGGAGGAGGAAATCCGCCCCCGGGTGGAGGAAACACTGAAAATCTGCGGACTGTACCCCTTCCGAAACTGGCCCGTTTCCGCCCTGAGCTATGGTCAGAAGAAGCGCGTGACGATTGCTTCCATTCTGGTTCTGAAGCCGGAGATGATTCTACTGGACGAGCCCACCGCCGGTCAGGATCTGAAGCATTACACGGAAATTATGGATTTTCTGCGGGAGCTGAACCGTCAGGGCATCACGGTTGTCCTGATTACCCACGATATGCACCTGATGCTGGAATACACCCCCAGAGCGGTGGTATTCCATGCGGGCAAGGTCATCGCCGACAAGTCCGCGGCAGAGGTGCTGAACGATCCCCAGATTGTAGCGGAAGCCCACCTGAAGGAAACCTCGCTGTACCACCTTTCCGCCCTGTGCGGCATTGACAATTCCGAAGAGTTCACCCGCCGCTTTATTGCCAGAGACCGGGAGGTGCGCAAATGACCAACCTCTTTAATTATATCGACCGTCCCTCCCCCATCCACCGGCTCACAGGCGCCTGCAAGCTGGTGTGTCTGATCCTGTGGACACTGGCTGCCATGACCAGCTTCTACACACCGCTGCTGGTGGCTATGACCGTCGCCGCTGTACTCCTGTTCCGCATCGCAAGGCTGAAGCTGAAGGACATTTCGGTCACGCTGGGGATCATGTGCGTCTATATTGTGATGAACAACATCCTGATTTTCCTGTTCAGCCCCATGCACGGAACCAATATCTACGGTACGAAAACGGTTCTGTTCCACATTGCTGGCCCCTACAGCGTGACGGCGGAACAGCTGTTCTACCACCTCAATGTGATTCTGAAAAACGCCTGCACCATCCCCATCGTTCTGCTGTTTGTGTGCACGACGAATCCGTCCGAGTTTGCCGCCTCCCTGAACCGCATTGGCATCAGCTACCGCATCAGCTACGCTGTGGCGCTGGCGCTGCGGTATATCCCGGACATTCAGCGGGAATATCGGGACATTTCCCTTGCCCAGCAGGCCCGGGGAACGGAAATGAGTAAAAAGGCCAATCTGATTCACCGTCTGAAAGCTGCCAGCGCCATTCTGATTCCCCTGATTCTTTCCTCCATGGAACGAATTGAAACCATTTCCAATGCCATGGAGCTGCGGGGCTTTGGCAAGGAAAAGAAACGCACATGGTACTCCGGCAGGCCCTTTTCAAAATTGGATCTTGCCTGTATGCTGAGCTGCGCCGTTCTGATGCTCCTGTCGCTGACGCTGACTTATTTAAACGGCGGACGCTATTTCAATCCCTTCCAATAGAGAAATTGCGCCGGGAAAGTTTCCCGGCGCAGCTATTTTATTCTCCGGTCAGGTTATTGTCATCCTTCGCAAACTTGGCGACCACGCCGCTGAGGGCCAGTACCGCCAGCAGGTTGGGAATGACCATCAGGCCGTTGAACATATCGGACATATCCCACACCAGAGAAACCTTCTGGAAAGAACCGATGGCGATGAAGACCAGCGCGATGACACCGTAAGCCACCCGGGCTGCCTTCTTCCCCTTGAACAGGGCCTTCACATTGGATTCTCCGAAGAAATACCAGCCGATAATGGTGGAGAACGCAAAGAACAGCAGGCAGATTGCCACAAAGGCGTTGCCGAAGCCGCCAAAAGAATGGTTGAAAGCCGCCTGCGCCAGCGCGGTGCCGCTGAGCAGCTCACCGTCAGCGCCCACAGTGCCCAGAACGCCGGAGGTCAGAATGACCAGCGCGGTCATGGTCAGAACGATAAAGGTATCGATGAACACGCCGATCATAGCCACGACACCCTGATCCTGAGGCTTTGCCACCTTGGCCAGCGCATGAGCATGAGGGGTGGAGCCCATACCTGCCTCGTTGGAGAACAGGCCCCGGGCAACGCCAAAACGCATGGCTTCCTTCACCGTAACGCCCAGCGCACCGCCCAGAACCGCCTGGGGATTGAACGCACCCACAAAAATCGCTTTCAACGCTGGCAGGATATTCCCGGCGTTCATGAAAATGGCAACCAGAGAGCCAAGAATATAGAAGCAGGCCATAATGGGCACCAGTTTTTCCGTGACTGCCGCAATCCGCTTGACACCACCGAGGAAAATAAAGGCGCACACACAGGCGATGATTACACCGATGACCACCTTGGGAATGCCAAAGGCGGTGTGGAAGGCATCGCCGATGGAGTTTGACTGCACCATATTGCCCATGAAGCCCAGCGCCAGCGTAATGGCAATGGCAAAGAACGCAGCCATGAAGGAACCGAGTTTCCCCTTAAACGCGGCCTTGATGTAATAAATCGGGCCGCCGGTGACTTCGCCCGCTTCGTTGGTCTGCTTGTACTTCTGTGCCAGGACGGCCTCACCGTAGATGGTGGACATTCCGAAGAACGCGGACACCCACATCCAGAAAATTGCGCCGGGGCCGCCGGAGGCCAGCGCGGTTGCACAGCCGGCAATGTTACCTGTACCAACCTGGGCAGCAATCGCGGTCGCCAGCGCCTGGAAGGAGCTCATACCCTCCTTGCCTGCTCCCTCACCTACCAGCTTGATATTGCCGAAGACCCGGCGCATACCCTCGCCGAGTTTTCGAACCTGGACAAAGCGGGTACGGATCGAAAAGAATACGCCGCTGCCCAAAAGCAGGAACAGTAGCACAAGGCACTTGTTCCAAAGTACGTCATTGACTGCTGCCACGATTTGTGTTACGATTGTTTCCATTTTTTGACCTCTTTCTGACAAACAAAAATCGCTGGACGCAACTGCTCCAGCGAAAAGAAAGCGCGTTTCCCCTGCCAAAACAGGAAACGTACTTACTCTGTCCTTTTACCTGAGAGATTCGACGGAAAACCGCTTTGCACCTTCGGTACTCAATTCTGAGATTCTCCAGAGCTACATCCATTCTTAGTCCCCACCTGAAAACAGGCGCCTGAGAGTGTTACTCCTTCGGCAGGCTCACGCCATTCCCCTAAGAACTTCGTTTGTCGGTATTAAATTACAAGGACATCATACACGAAGGCTGCGGCTCTGTCAACCGGCATTCTTCATTTTCTGGGATATGGCGAACTTATTGTGCATATTGCGCCGGTTTTTCCACTTTTTGCACAAATATTTATTCTTTTTCCATATTGACTTGCAGTCGAATTGTGTTATAATGAACCCATCTCAATTGGAAAGAGTCTTTCCAAAGCAAGATGCTGCGACCGCCGGTCTTTGCCGGCTAAGGCCATACGGACAGCCGGGTCGAATGCCGAAGACCGCTTGCGGTTTGGCAACTTCTGTTGCCTTATTGATTGAGTTAGAAGCTCAGTTTTATAAGTTGGTTACTATAAACCGATAGTGCCCCATGGCATAAACTTGTGAAATGGTCAATAAGAGTAGTAAAAGTAATCTTTGCTATATAGACTCTGATCTGATTCGGATGCGATTCCCCTTCTGCGCTGCCGGATGCGAAATTTGTCGAACCCTTGCGGTTTTCGGGTTCCGTTTTTCCTATGACAGTCTTGAAGTCCGGTCGTTTTGAATGACACAAGCGGTATGCCGATTTGCGGCGTGCCGCTTTTTCATGTGTTTGGACAAAATTCGGGAAAGAAGGAACGATCAATGGACAAAATTATTGAACTGAAAAACATCTCCAAAGCTTTTGACGGAGAGACAGTTCTGGACAATATCAGTCTGGACATTCACGACAATGAGTTTATTACCCTTCTGGGCCCCTCCGGCTGCGGAAAAACCACCACCCTGCGGATCATCGGCGGCTTTGTCTACCCGGATCAGGGCGATGTGATTTTCATGGGAGAACGCATCAACGATGTCCCGCCCCACAAACGTAACGTCAATACGGTCTTCCAGAAATATGCCCTGTTTCCGCACCTGAATGTGTTTGAAAACGTCGCCTTCCCCCTGCGGGAGCGAAAGCTGCCTAAAAAGGAGATCAAGGAGAAGGTCAATAAAATGCTGGACATGGTTATGCTGTCCGGCTTTGCCCACCGCCGTGTCACCAGCCTGTCCGGCGGTCAGCAGCAGCGCGTCGCCATCGCACGGGCACTGGTCAACGAGCCGAAGGTCCTGCTGCTGGACGAACCTCTGGGCGCGCTGGACCTGAAGCTGCGCAAGGATATGCAGCAGGAGCTGAAAAAAATTCAGAAATCCACCGGGATTACCTTCATTTTCGTCACCCACGATCAGGAGGAAGCCCTGAGTATGTCCGACACCATTGTCGTCATGAGTGAGGGCAAGATTCAGCAGATCGGCACCCCGCAGGACATTTACAACGAGCCTGTCAATGCCTTTGTTGCCGATTTCATCGGTGAGAGCAATATTGTGGACGGCGTGATGCTGGCGGACTATAAGGTTCGTTTCGGCGGGCAGGTTTTTGATTGTCTGGATACCGGTTTTGCCCCCAATGAGCCTGTGGATGTGGTCATCCGCCCGGAGGATGTGGACATCGTGAAGCCGGAACCCGGCGTGCTTCAGGGCACCGTGACCTCCGTGACCTTCATGGGGGTTCACAACGAGGCCATCGTGGATATTGACGGCTTCAAGTGGATGATTCAGACCACCGACCCGGTGGAGGAAGGCGCGCATATTGGCATTTCTTTGGAGCCCGATGCCATCCATATTATGAAGAAGTCCAAGTATTCCGGTATGTTCGGCGACTACTCCTCCTTCTCCAACGAACTGGACGAGCTGTCCAATCCCGGAGGTGAAGAGGAAGAATGAGAACCGCAAATCGCAGGCATCCCCAGAACGGCTACCGGATGGCTCTGGCTCCCTACTCCATTTGGTCTGCCCTGTTTGTGGTGGTGCCGCTGGCGTTCATTGCCTATTACGCCTTTACGGATAATCAGTTTGCGTTTACCACCGAGAATATCACCCGTTTCTTTACCGCAACCAGCAATATTGTGCAGGAGGACGGCTCCTCCGTGGAGGTCAGAACCTATCTTCTGATCTTCATGCGGTCTGTCAAGCTGGCAGTGATCTCCACCATTATCTGCCTGCTGCTGGGTTATCCCATGGCCTATATCATGTCCCGTGCCAAAGAGCGCACGCAGAAGACAATGGTAACGCTGATAATGATTCCCATGTGGATGAATTTCCTGATCCGCACCTACGCCTGGATGACGATTTTGCAGGATACCGGTATCCTGAACGGTTTCCTTTCCGCGCTGGGTCTTGGAACCGTCCACATCATCGGCACGGAGGCCGCCGTCATTATCGGCATGGTGTATGACTATTTCCCCTACATGGTGCTCCCCATTTACTCCATCCTCGCAAAACTGGACGGGCGGCTGCTGGAAGCGGCTCGGGATCTGGGCTGCGGAAGCATCTCCGTTCTGCGGCGGGTAATCATTCCTCTGAGCATGCCCGGTGTCATTTCCGGCATTACCATGGTTCTGATTCCCTCTATCAGCACGTTCTATATCTCCCAGAAGCTGGGCAACGGCAAGTTCTTCCTCATTGGCGACGCGATTGAAGGGCAGTACGTTGCCAACAATCTGCATTTTGCCGCTGCCATCGCCTTCATCCTGATGCTGATTCTGCTGGTATGTATGGCTGCGGTCAAATATGTCACTGCACGGTATGTGTACGGAGGTGACGAAGAATGAAAACATCTTCCAAAATCTACAGCAGCATCGTATTCGCGATTCTTTTTGCTCCGATTCTGGTGCTTCTTGTATTCTCCTTTAACGAGTCAAAAAGTCTTTCCGTGTTTTCCGGCTTCTCCCTGAAATGGTATCAGGAGCTATTGAAGGACCGCAACACGCTGGAGGCGGTACGCAATACGCTGATTCTGGCGGCTTCCGCCACCGTGATTTCCACAGTTATGGGTACAGCTGCCGCCGTGGGTATCAATAAGCTTCGCTCAAAGTGGTCCAAGGCTGTGATGAACACCGTAACGGACATCCCCATGACCAATCCGGATATCATCACGGGTATTTCCCTGATGCTGATGTTCGTCTTTGTGGGCAGACTGTTCGGTGCGTCCACCAGTCTGAGCTTCTGGACCATGCTGATCGCCCACATCACCTTCTGCCTGCCCTATGTGATTTTGCAGATTCTGCCGAAGCTGCGGCAGATGGACAAGTCCCTGCCGGAAGCGGCCATGGATCTGGGCTGCACGCCTATGGGCGCTTTCTTCAAGGTGGAGCTGCCGGAAATCCTGCCCGGTATCATCACCGGCGCCATTATGGCCTTCACTCTGTCACTGGATGACTTCGTAATCAGCTACTTTACTTCCGGCAACGGCTTTGAAACGCTGCCCATTCGGATTTACGGCATGACCAAGAAGACCGTAACGCCGAAAATGTACGCACTGGCGACCATCATCTTCTTCGTCACTCTGGGCCTGCTTCTGATCAGCAACCTTGTGGACGAAAAGGATGAAGCAAAATAATCTACCTTTGAAGAAAAAACGGAGGAAACAGAATGAAAAAATGGATTTCCCTGTGCCTGATTGCCATGATGCTGGCGGGCATGTGCCTGACCGGCTGTGGTGGCAAGAAGGGCCTGACCCTGAATGTCTACAACTGGGGCGAGTATATTTCCGACGGCAGCGAAGGCTCCTTCGACACCATTCGGGAATTTGAAAAGTGGTATCAGGAAACCTACGGAGAAAAGGTTACCGTTAACTACTCTACCTTCGCCTCCAACGAGGATATGTACAGCAAAATTTCCAGCGGTGCCGTCAGCTACGATGTCATCATCCCTTCCGACTATATGATTGCGAGAATGGCACAGGAAGGCCTGCTGCTGCCCCTGAACTTTGACAATATCCCCAACTATCAGTATATCGAAGATACCTTCAAGGGCTTGTACTACGATCCCGACAACCAGTATTCCATTCCCTACACCTACGGCATTGTGGGCGTTATCTATGACGCCAATGTGGTTGACGAAGCCGATAGCGGCAGCTGGGACCTGCTTTGGAATGAAAAATATGCAGGCAAGGTCTTGCAGTTCAACAACTCCCGGGATGCCTTCGGTACCGCCATGTACAAGCTGGGCATCGACGTGAACACTACGGACAAGGCCAGCTGGGACAAGGCGTACGACGAGCTGCTGGCACAGCGTCCTCTGGTCAAGAGCTACGTGATGGACGAGATCTTCAACATGATGGAGTCCGGTGAGGCGGCGATCGGCGCATATTATGCCGGTGACTACTTCACCATGGTGGACGCCCAGTCCGAAAATGTTGACCTGCAATTCTACTATCCTGAGAACACCAACTTCTATGTGGACGCCATGTGCATCCCCTCCTGCGCCCAGAACAAGGAGCTGGCAGAGACCTTTATTAACTTCATGCTCTCCGAGGAACCTGCCATCGCAAACGCCGAGTTTACCTACTATGCCTCTCCCAACAGCATCGTTTATACCAACGACGGCTATATTGAGGAAATGGGCGGCGAAGCCATGGAAGTTCTCTATCCGGAATTGGAGAACTTTGCTGAGGCATACAACAAACTGGCCTACAAGAATCTGGACAGCGAGGCCCTGGGATACCTGAACACCCTGTGGGAAAATGTGAAAATCAACTGATCTAGAATGCAGACATCCCGGAAGCAGCGCTTCCGGGATGTTACCATATTCAGGTTCGATAGAAGGTGTTCCCGCCGATGAATTCCCGCACCAGACTGGTTGGCGGGATCTCATCGTCCACGTCTGCCTCCTGGATGTAATTGAGGATCTTGACAATATTCCGAACCGCATCGTAGCATTCATCCTCCGGCTGCACCGCTGTCAGTGGGGGGAAGATGTGCTTTTTCAGCACCGCCAGCTCATACAGCGTGGAGCTGTTGAAGATCACATCCGCATTCTCCTGATAAGGGAAAATCCACCGCTGCTCTCCCCTGCGCACGCTGTCCCACATGGAGAGGGTATGCTGTACCGACGCGCCCCGGGTCTCGTAGTCCCGTACAATGCGGCGAAGCAGCCGCAGATAGCTGGTGGGGATACGGTTATGGTCATCCAGATTGAGCGGCAGCAGGGGGCTGACATAAAGCCGGAAAATCAGGGATTTCTCCACATTTTCCGGAAGCAAGGCCGGATTCAGACCGTGGAGACCCTCCACGATAATCACAGAATTCTCAGACAGTGTCAGAATCTTCCCTGTCCATTCTCTGCGGCCGGTGATAAAGTTGAATCTTGGAAGCTCCACGCTCTCTCCTGACAGCAGATGAGCCATATTCTCCCGGAACAGGGCAACGTCAATGGTATTGATGTGCTCCAAGTCCAGCTTCCCATCCGGGCCGGGGGCGATTTTATCCCGGTCAATGTAGTAGTCATCCAAACTCATGAGGATTGGTTTTTTTCCATGGACACGAAGCTGGGTCGCCAGGCGGTGAGCAGAAGTCGTCTTACCGGAGGAACTGGGGCCTGCCAGCATAACCGCCTTCGCGCCGCGCTGGCAAACCATGTCTGCCACCTGGGAAAACCGCTTTTCATGCAGCGCCTCGTTTACCCGGATCAGTTCCCGGATTTTGCCCGAGGTCGTCAGTTCGTTCAAATCGGCGACGGTTTCACACTCCATCAGCGCGCACCAGCGTTCCCCTTCATTGAACACAGAAAAGAAATTCGGCATGGCGGGAATCTTTGCGCAAATCTCAGGATTCTGATCGTCCGGGTAGAGGAAAAGGAATCCTCCATCTGCCGGTAAAATATCCCAGACGGTCAGATACGCCGTCGAGGGCAGCATTTCCCCATAGAAATAGTCAGCATAGTCCCCAAACACGTATTCGTCAAAGTAATCTGTGGAACGCCAGCGGAGAAGACGGGCTTTGTCCTCCTGCCCTTCCCTGTGAAATCTGGCAGCAGCGTCTTCCAGCGGGACTCTGCGGCGAATCAGCGGAATCCCCTCCTGCACGATCTCCTTCACCCGCTGCTTTAGTTTCGACGCTGAAAAATCCGGAGCACCGCTGACCTGAATGTAGACGCTGGAGCCAAGGGTACAGCTGATCTTTCCCGCAGAATCCGGCCACAGCTGCCGCAGTGCCAAAAAGAATGCAAACTGGGCTGTACGGATATAGCATTTCTTACCGGCAGAGTCGCCGTAGTGAAGCAGGCGGATAACGCCGTTGGAAGCCGCCATGGCCTGACGCATAGAGGGACGGTCACCCTGCGTATCCTTTGTGCGGACAGGAATATAATTCAGCGTAAATACCTCACCGGCAATTTTAGCGGCGAGTGGACGGTCTGCAAGGCGATTCCCTTCCAGACCCAACTGTTTCACCAGGTCCAGCAGACTTTGCTCCGGTTTTGCTTCCGCAGTATGTCCGTCAATCGTCAGAATCATTGGGACTCCTCCTTTTTCTAACTTCTCAGTTTTTGTATACTATACCAGATTTTTCTCGATAAAACAACGGTTCTCTGTGTGAACTTACTGTTAATTATAAGCCTGCGGCATTTCCGTCCGCAGGATAAGTGATTCTCTATTGTATAACAGACCTTTTAAGAAAGCTGGACCAGCTGCGTGCCGGGATAGTAATGCGCCAGAATCTCAATAAAATTACTGCCGGTTGCCGCCATGGCATCGGCTCCGTACTGGCTCATTCCCACTCGGTGACCATAGCCCCTTGTGACAATCGTAATGGTGTTTCCCACGGCGGATATCGTCATAGCGGTGGAAGGCAGGCCCAATCGCTGACGCAGCTGCGTCCCGGTGTATCGTTCCCCGCAGATCAGCATTGAGTCTATTCCGCCGCCTTGTGTGTACGCTTCAATTTCAAACCATTCGCTTTGGTCCCCAGTCAGGGTACAGCCGGTCTTTTCCTGAAACTGCGATACTGTAAAGCACGTCGTGTCGCAAAAGTGATGAGCCTCCTCCTCTCCGGGGCTGGGCACTGCCCTTAAATAGGGATAATCCGTGCCCCAAACAGCGACGGCGTCCTCCGTGCTGCCCCCGGAGCAGGAGAAATACGTCGCTTCGATCAGTTCTCCATCATAGGTCAGCACATAGCCGGAGGTATCCTCGACTGCACTGCGAACCTTCTGAAGCAGTTCCTCCGTTCCGCCCCGGCTGAGGTACATTTCTTCCGACAGATACGCCTGACAGCAGCTGGGATCGGTGCATATGCTTCCGTTTCCATGTTTTCCACCGGTCTTGACCGCCTTTGCGGTATAGGTCCTTGCGGCAACTGCCTGCGCTTTCAACGCCTCCGATTCAAAATCCGCCGGCATTTCGCCAAGAACGACACCGGTCAGGTACATATCCATATCCATCTGCTTCACATTTCCGTCCGAAAAATGTATCAGCACGGGAAAATCCAACCCCTCTGCCGCGCTTGTCTCCGGAACGCTTTCTACAATTGGCAGTTCCTGCGCTTTTCCCCTGAGTAAAAGCGCGGAAATATTTAGAATCAATACCGGCAGAATCGCCCCCATAAAAAAAGCCGTGCAGATTTCCTTCCAGATTACTTTCATACCGCATCCCTCCACGCAGAATCCTACCACAGCTGCTATGGACAAGTCCGTCACATTTTCAGAGATTCCAGCTTGACTTTTTCCGGATGCAATGCTAGAATAGCGGAAATGAATATCTCCGACGATGAGGGAGTAGCAAGCGCCTTTCGCGCAGCAAGTCAACAGACGCGGCTTTTGCCTGGCTTGCTTTAATTTGCGAGACTCACGATGTTCTCCCCAGTCGTATGTTTGAGCTCGGCATCCGTATTGGGGTGTCGGGTATTTTTTTCGCCTTGCGTTAAGAATTTGTGTTAGGAGTGTGCAAAATGATTCAATCCATTCTTTTCTTTGCCGTCGGTCTGCTGCTGCTCATCAAGGGCGGCGACTGGTTCGTTGACGGCGCCACCGGCCTCGCCCGCCGCTTCCACCTGCCCGATATCATCGTGGGCGCCACTGTGGTTTCCATCGGCACCACCCTGCCCGAGGTCATGGTCTCCGCCACCGGCGCCATGCTGGGTCAGGGCGCCATGGCCTACGGCAACGCCATCGGCTCCATCATCTGCAACACCGCCCTGATTGCCGGTATTTCCGTCGCCTTCAACCCCGGCCCTGCCAACGCGAAAACCATGAAAATGCCCGTCATTTTCTTCTTCAGCTCCGCAGCTCTCTACTGCGTAGCCGCCTACCTGCTGGGCTACTTCCCCCGCTGGATGGGTCTTGTCATGCTGGCGATCTTCGTTGTCTACCTGATCCTCAACGTCCGTCAGGGCCTGAAGCACCCCGATGAAGTGGAGGAAGAAGAGGAAAGCGACGGCAAGCCCCGGACCCTGCTGATGGAGCTGGTGCTGCTGGTGGTGGGCGCGGCCCTCATCGCCGTGGGCGCTGACCTGCTGGTGGAACACGGCACCATCATTGCCCAGTTCCTGGGCGTGCCCGAAACCGTCATCGCTCTGACCTTCGTGGCGCTGGGCACCAGCCTTCCCGAGCTGGTCACCACCATCACATCTCTAAAGAAGGGCCATGCCTCCCTGGGCATCGGCAACGTCATCGGCGCGAACGTGTTCAATCTGGTGCTGGTTTCCGGTGTGGCGGTCACGCTGGCTCCCTTCGAGGTGCCCGTGGGCAAGCTGCTGCTGGGCCACAACGCATCTCTGGTGCTGGACATTCCCCTGATGCTGATTGTCATGTTGCTGCTGTGCGTCCCCGCCCTGACCCGGAAAAAGCTGGAGCGCTGGCAGGGTATCCTGCTTCTGTGCATCTATGCTGCCTTCTGCCTGTTCCAGTTTTTTGTTTAATATTGGTAATTCCCCAGTTTTCAGAGGGTTTGATTCACTATGGTTCAGAACCATCCAAATGCAAAAAGGTGCTGCGGATTAAGCAGTTTATCAAATCCGTGAAGGCATAAGGGTAAAAATAAGGGAAAACGCAGTCTTTGAAATATTCATTATCTGAATTGAATACGAAAAACATTCAATCCCGGTATTCCAAAAGAATACCGGGATTAAATGTATTGGCGGAGATGGAGGGATTTGATTACAATATGGAGCATCCGGCGTCGAGCCGCCGGATGCCATCAGTCCACCGGACTGATGGATTCATTACGGTTCAAATCCCTCCAATTAGAAAAAACCATACCCCCGTAAGGGTATGGCTTTCCTGGCGGAGATGGAGGGATTTGAACCCCCGCACGCCTTTCGGCGCCTAGCGGATTTCGAATCCGCACCCTTCGGCCACTTGGGTACATCTCCATTGGGTGCCATTATACCAGCTTAGCGGCAAAAAATCAAGGCTTTTTCACCAGCTCCAGCACCTGTTTCATTTGTTTGCAGATGGTGTCATAATTCTCCCGTCTATGGGGCCGCAGACAGTGCTGGCAGTCCTTGATGCCGGAGGCGGTGTATCGAAAGTTTCCACCGCAGTTCTCGCCCAGGCAGTACAGCGGACAGTAGCAGAACAGGCAGCTGAAGGTCTCCGGGTCGGCCCCCGCATGGCATGGGAAATACTCGCACTGTTTGTGCTGGAAAAAGTCATAATGCGGCATTACTTATCCTCCTGGTGTTTGCAAGAATGGAAAAAGTATGATATACTCCATTTATCGCACAGCATGTCGGGACTTCATTCAAAAAGCGTCCAGGGATTCTCCTTTGGCGGCTCCTGAGAGAACTCCATTTGTTTCCCTGTCAGCGGGTGGGTAAAGCCGATTTTATGGGACCACAGGGCGATTTCACAGGGGTCCCCCAGTTCCGAATACTTCCGCTCCCCCACCAGCGGCAGTCCCCGGCTGGCAAACTGCACCCGAATCTGGTGGGTTCTGCCGGTGTGAAGAAGCACGGCTACCTTGCTCAGACCCTCAGCCGTCCCCAATACCCGGTAGTCAAGCACCGCTTCCTGCACGCCCTTCCCCGGCTCACGGGCTACCATGGTCATACGGCGGGCCTTGTCCCGGTACAGCAGATCCGTAAGCGTTCCCTCCGGGGACTTTGGAACGCCGTGGAGAACCGCAAGGTATTCCTTGGAAAATTCGTCCTCCCGCACCTGCCGGGACAGTTCCGACGCGGCCTCAGCGGACCTTGCCAGCACCATCACCCCGCTGACCACCCGGTCCAGCCGGTGTACCGTGCGCACATCCGCCCTCGGGTACCCCAGTGCCTGACGCACCAGCTCCGGCAGTCCTCCCGGTTCATCCGTGGACAGCACACGGGCGGGTTTCATGCACACTACCACGGCTTCATCCACATACAGTAGTTCCATGCAAATCTCTCCTTTGCCTTATCCTACCAAAAAATACACCCCATTTCAAGGAGGTCAACCATGAAAATTGTGATTCTCGACGGACACGCGCTGAACCCCGGCGACCTGTCCTACGACTGCCTGCGCCAGTTCGGTGAGCTGACCATCTATGACCGGACGGATTCCGAAGAAGAAGCCATCGAACGCATCGGCGACAGCGAGATTGTTCTGGTGAACAAGGTGCACATCACCGAAAATCTGCTGGCCCACTGCCCCAATATCCGTCTGATCTGCGTGCAGGCAACGGGCTACAACGTCGTGGACTGCGCCGCCTGTGCCAAGCGCGGTATCCCCGTAACCAATGTTCCCACCTATGGCACGGCAGCCGTGGCCCAGTTCACCATGGCCCTGATTCTGGAGCTTTGCCACCGGGTGGGACTCCACAACCACGATGTTCACACCGGGGGCTGGGTTAACGCAAATTGCTTTACCTACTGGCTGACACCGCAGACGGAACTGGTGGGCAAAACACTGGGCATTATCGGCTTCGGCAGCATTGGGAAAGCCGTGGGCAGGCTGGCAAAGGCTTTCGGTATGAAGGTCATCGCCTACAACCGTTCCCAGAGCGAGGAGGGCCGCCAGATTGGTGAATATGTGGACTTGGACACGCTGCTGACCCAGTCCGACATTGTGTCCCTGCACTGCCCCCTGTTCCCGGAGACGGAGAAAATTATCAACGCGGAATCCATTGCCAAAATGAAGGACGGGGCCATGCTCATCAACACCTCCCGCGGGCCTCTGGTAGACGAACAGGCCCTTGCCGACGCTCTGAATTCCGGCAAGCTCCGCTCTGCCGCCGTTGATGTGGTGTGCCACGAGCCTATGGACGCAGACTGTCCCCTGCTTTCCTGCAAGAACTGCATCATCACGCCCCACATGGCCTGGGCTCCGGTGGAGAGCCGTCAGCGGTTGCTGGATACTGTGGTGGAGAACATCCGGGCATTCCTCGAGGGGAAGCCGCAGAACGTTGTGAATAGGTAACTGAAAAGAGAGGGCGAATTGCCCTCTCTTTTGCGTTATGTTATGCACAGTTTCCACAGACCTATCCACAAAAGTACAGTTCAAATGTTGATAATATCCGTGCTTTAGTAACAGGCTTTTAACAATTACGCTATAATCACCATGCCAACGCGCTTATATTTATCCACACCAGTTTACAGTGCTTCCCCCAGTATGGATTTGGTCGCGTAGGCGTTCAGGCGCATATCCGCCGTGTTCCCGGCACGGTATTCATAATATGCCTGTGCCCCGATCATGGCGCCGTTGTCGCCGCAAAGACTTAAGGGGGGCATATAGACCTCCGCACCCAATTCTTTCGCCGCCGCCAACAGGTCAGCGCGAATGCGGGAATTGGCCGCCACACCGCCGGCAACCGCGATTTTCCGGTAGCCGGTTTCCCTCATAGCCATCACTGCCCGGGGAACCAGCGTGTCGGACACGGCAGCGGAAAAGGCCGCGCACAGACTGGGCATGTCCAGTTCCTCTCCCACCTGCTCCGCATGGTGAATCAGGTTCAGGGCGGCGGTTTTCAGGCCGGAAAAGCTCATGTTGTAGGGATTTTCGCCGGGTTTACTGCGAGGAAGCGCGTATTTTGTTTCATCGCCCAGCTTTGCCGCCTTGTCAAGAGCCGCTCCGCCGGGATAGGGCATTCCCAGCACCCGCGCCACCTTGTCAAAGCTCTCCCCTGCCGCATCGTCCAGCGTGGTACCGAGGATCCGCATATCCGTATAGTCCTTGACCTCCACAAACATGGTGTGTCCGCCGGACACCACCAGACACAGAAAAGGCGGTTCCAATTCCGGGTAGGCAAGATAATTGGCGGCGATATGGCCCCGGATGTGGTGCACCGGAATCAGGGGCTTGCCCATGGCCAGCGCCGCCGCCTTGGCAAAGTTCACACCCACCAGCACCGCGCCGATGAGACCCGGGGCATAGGTCACGGCAACTGCGTCAATGTCCCGCCGGGTCAGGCCGGTTTCGCGCAGCGCTTGCTCAGCCAGACCGTAAATCGCTTCAATGTGCTTCCGGGAGGCGATCTCCGGCACTACGCCGCCGTAAATCCGGTGCAGGTCCACTTGGGAGGCGATGCAGTCCGTCAGCACCTGCCGCCCATCCCTGACGATGGCGACGGCGGTTTCATCGCAGGAGGATTCTACCGCAAGAATGTTCAAATTTCCCACTCCTTTCCCAGAATCAGGGCGTTCTCTTTGGGATTTCTGTAATAGTTTTTCCGAAGGCCCAGTTGTGTGAAGCCCAATGCTTCATACAGCGCTATGGCGGAGAAGTTGGACTCCCGGACTTCCAACCGCAGAATGCGGCTTCCCTGCGCCTTCAGCCGGCTGACCAGCTCTGTAATCAGGGCGGCGGCAATGCCATTCCGGCGGCAGTCCGGGCGCACGGCAATGTTCATCATATCCGTCTCGTCCAGCACCGTCTGGGAGCCGACATAGCCGCAGACGGCTCCATCCTCCTCGGCGATGAGCCACAGGGACAAGGGGTTTTCCAGTTCAGAAGCTACGCTGTTCTCACTCCACGGGTCGGAAAAGCACAGCTTTTCCAGCACAGCGACCTGGGCTACATGGCCTTCGTTCATGGGTATGATCTTCATTTTGCATCATACCAGCTCTTTCCGAAGTGGGCCTCCGCCGTCAGTGGTACTTTCAGTTGGGCAACCCCTTCCATCTCCCGGCTGACCAGCGCGGCAACCGCTTCGGCCTGTTCCTCCGGACATTCCACAATCAGTTCATCGTGTACCTGAAGCAGCAGCTTGGCTTGCGGGTAGTTCTCTTTCAGCGCGTTCTCCACCTGGATCATGGCCAGCTTGATGATATCCGCCGCCGTGCCCTGAATGGGGGTGTTCAGCGTGATGCGCTCCGCGCCGCTGCGGACGTTGAAGTTGCTGCTTTTCAGCTCCGGTACATACCGGCGGCGGCCGTAGAGGGTCTGGGTGTGTCCGGTCTCACGGGCATCCGCCACCACCTGTTTCATATAAGCGCGGACACCGGAATAGTTCGCAAGATAATTGTCGATATATTCCCGGGCCTCATAGCGGGATACGCCGATATCCTCAGCAAGGGAAAACTCGCTGATGCCGTAGACAATGCCGAAGTTCACCGCCTTGGCATGGCGGCGCTGCAGGGGCGTCACTTTCTCCACGGGAACGCCAAAGACCTGCGAAGCTGTGGCCGTGTGAATGTCCACCCGGTCGCAGAAAGCCTTCTGCATTGCCTTATCATCGGCAATATGGGCCAGCACCCGCAGTTCGATCTGGCTGTAGTCCGCGTCCACCAGAACACAGCCCGGCTCCGGCACGAACATTTTTCGGATTTCCGCACCCAAATCCGTTCGAACCGGGATATTTTGCAGGTTTGGCTCCGTGGAGGACAGCCGCCCGGTGGCAGTCACCAAATTCTGGAAGGTGGTGTGCACCCGCCCGTCTTCGCCGATTTCCTTCAGCAGGCCGTCGGCGTAGGTGGATTTCAGCTTGGTCAGCATCCGGTAATCCATGATGGCGGGGATGATGGGGTGCTTGTCCTTCAGCTTTTCCAGTACCTCGGCATTTGTAGAGTAGCCCTTCTGGGTCTTCTTGGAAGGCGGCAGGCCCAGTTTCTCAAAGAGGACTTCCCCCAATTGTTTTGGGGAATTGATATTAAAGGTTCCCCCTGAATAGGAGAAAATCAATTCTTCACAGGCAGCAATGCGCTGGGACAGCATCTGACCGAACTGTTCCAGCTGGTTACGGTCAATACGAATGCCCCGGTTTTCCATGCGGTAAAGCACCTCGCACAGCGGCAGCTCCATATCCCGGTACAGGGCCGTCATGCCGCTCTTTTCCAGTTCCGCTGCCAGGATGGGGCGCAGCTGCCACAGAGCCTCGGCACAGGCGGTGGCATCTCCATCCTCCACGGAGGTTCCGAGGAAATTTGTCGCCAGTTTGGAGACGGGATAGTCAGACTGGGAAGGATTCAGGTCATAGGCGGCAAGAGCTGTATCAAAAACGCAGGTTCCGCCGCCGATTCCCAGTCCATCCAGCCGGTGGAAGGTAGATTTACTGTCGTGCAGAATCAGCTTCTTATCCGCAAGGGCAAGTCCCTGCATTGTCAGCTCCATGGGAGTATAGGCACACACGCCGCCCTCCCACGCGATGCCCAGACTCCCGTCCTCAGCCAGGTACAGGGCGCACTCCGATACGTCTGCGGGCAGGGTATCCACCCTGGGCAGGGCCTTGACAGCAGTCTCCTGCTTCGGCGCTTCCTCCGCCGCCCCGCGAAGGCCGTATTTGTCAATCAGGCGCACAAATTCCAGTTTCTGGAACAGTTTATATAACTCCGGGCGGTTATAGGGCTGGACAATGGCATCCCGCGGGGCAAATTCCACAGGTGCTTCCGGGCGGATGGTGGCCAGATCATAGGAAAGATAGGCCTGTTCCCTGTCCTTTTCCAGCTTTTCTCGCAGCTTTGGTCGGATGGAAGGATCGTCCAGATGGGCATACACTCCATCCAGACTGCCGAATTTCGCCAGCAGCTCCTTGGCTGTCTTGGGTCCGACGCCGCCGACGCCGGGAATATTGTCGGAGGAATCTCCCATCAGCGCTTTCAGGTCAATCAGCTTCTTGGGCTCAAAACCGTATTCCTCCCGGAACACTTCCTCGGTATACAGGGTCGCCGTGGTCTGGCCCGACTTGGAAATTACCAGCTTGACGTGGACATTTTCGTCAATCAGCTGCAAAGAATCCCGGTCGCCGGTGACGATAACGCACTCCCAGCCCTGATTTGAGCAGATTTTCGCCGCCGTACCGATGACATCATCGGCCTCCCAGCCCTGACACTCATAAATGGGGATGTTCATGGCCCGAAGCACATCCTTCATAATGGGCATTTGCTGGGCCAGCTCCTCCGGCATACCGTGGCGGTTCGCCTTATAGCCCTCATATTTCAGATGGCGGAAGGTAGGGCCGTGGAGGTCAAAGGCCACAGCAATGGCTTCCGGCTGCTCCTCCTTTTCCATCCGCTCCAAAATGTTCAGAAAACCATAGATGGCGTGAGTGTACAAGCCGTCCCGGGTCGTCAGGGGACGAACGCCGAAATAGGCCCGGTTAATCACACTGTTGCCGTCTAAAATCAGCAGCTTCATACTTTTCTCCACTTGGTCCCCTGCGGGGTATCGATGATTTCGATGCCCCGGGCTTTCAGATTGTCCCGAATCCGGTCGGCTTCGGCAAAGTTTTTGGCCTTCTTGGCCTCCGTACGGGCGGCAACCAGCGCGTCGATTTCAGGATCGGCGTTAGCCACTTCCTCCTCCGCTTTCGCCTTGTTCAGCTTCTCCGCCGCGGACAGTAGATTCAGAGACAGCACCTGGTCAAAGTCAGCGATCAGTCCCAGCTTGGTGGCGTCATTGCACTTGGCTTTCAGCACGTCATACAGGGCCGTTACAGCAACAGAAGTATTCAGATCGCCGTTCAGAGCGTTTACGAACCGCTCCTTCAGCTTGCCGAAGGCTTCCTGATCCACATCGCCGTCATTTTTCAGTGTGGCAATCTTTGCAACCAGCTTATCGTATGCCGCCACGGCGTTATCCAGGTTCTCCCAGGAGAACACCAGATTCCGCCGGTAGTGGCTCTGCAGGCAGAACAGCCGGTAGGCCATGGGGTCGTAGCCCTTCTGCTCCAGCAGGGACACCGTCAGGAATTCGCCCTTGGACTTTGACATTTTGCCGGTATCGGTATTCAGGTGGTGGACATGGAACCAGTAGTTGCACCACTTGTGGCCCAGATAGCTCTCGGACTGGGCAATTTCGTTGGTGTGGTGGGGGAAGGCATTGTCGATGCCGCCGCAGTGAATATCCAGATCCTCGCCCAGGTGCTTCATGGAAATGCAGGAGCACTCGATATGCCAGCCGGGATAGCCAACACCCCAGGGAGAATCCCACTTGAGGGCCTGATCCTCAAACTTGGACTTGGTAAACCAAAGGACAAAGTCATTTTTGTTCCGCTTGTTTACATCCTCTTCCACGCCTTCCCGAACGCCGACAGCCAGATCTTCCTCGTCATGATCGTTGAAGACATAGTATTTCTCCAGCGTGGAGGTGTCGAAGTACACGTTGCCGCCAGCAAGGTAGGCCCTGCCCTTATCCAGCAGAGTCTGCACCATATGGATATACTCGTCGATGCAGTTCGTTGCAGGCTCCACCACATCCGGGCGCTTGATGTTCAGCTTGTCGCAGTCGGAGAAGAAGGCGTCGGTGTAGTATTGGGCAATTTCCATGACGGTTTTGTGCTCCCGGCGGGCGCCCTTGAGCATCTTGTCCTCGCCGGTGTCCGCATCGGAGGCCAGATGGCCCACGTCGGTGATGTTCATGACCCGTTTGACGTTGTAGCCATTGTAGCGCAGTGCCTTTTCCAGCACGTCCTCCATGATGTAGGTACGCAGATTGCCGATGTGGGCGAAGTGATACACCGTCGGGCCGCAAGTGTACATTTTTACAATATCGGGGTGGTTGGGAACGAACAGTTCCTTCTTGTGGGTCAGAGAATTGTATAGATACATAGTGCTTCCTCCTAATATAATCGTGCATGAAAAATGAGAATGATCAAATAAAAAACGCCCCCTGTACCTATGTACAAGAGGCGGTCTGGGCCGCGGTTCCACTCTTATTTCTCACTTTTGATCGCATTCCGCTCCCGGACGCACCTTCCCGTTTCCCGCACGTATCCAGGCTTACAGCCGATGACCCGGACTCTCTGAAGGGCAGAAAACGGTACTCTTTCCGTTCACAGCGGTATTTAATTCTGCGTTATTGTACCACCGATACCATATTATTGTCAAGTATTGGCTGTCGCTATTCCATAATCTTCCTTGGAAAATATTTAAGATATTCTTACGCTATTGACAAGAGCCTACCTTGTTCGCTATAATAGTTTCGAGAAATGAGACGAAAGTGAGGCAACCCCATGAATTTCTCCGATCAGTACAACCTCAGGAAGCCATTGAGCCTGATTCTCGCAACGGCTCTCACCGCAACGCTGTTTACCGGCTGTATGAAGAAAGATACACAGGAGCCTGCGGATACAACCCCTCAAAACCCCGGCATCAGCCTGTCGGATACCTCCGCTCCTACTGAAACCGAGGCGCCCACCACTGAAGCAACGGAGCCTGTCAACGAGAATACCGCGACTGTCACCAGCCAGATAAACATTCGCAGCTCGCCCAGCACGGAAGCTACCGTGGTCGGTACGCTGGACGCCGGCGATAAAGTGGAAATCAGCCGCCGGGAGGAAGTCACCGGCATCAACTGGGCCTACATCATATCCCCCGAGGCGGGCTGGATTGTCATGGACTACGTAGAAATGGACATTCCCAGCCAGATGCCCACAGGCGGCGACATCAATACCCCCGCCGGTGAGAATCCCGCGACGGAACCCACTGCCGGCAGCAATGACACCACGAGCATCAAGGGCGTTGTCACTGTGAATAACCTGAACATCCGCAGCGAACCTGACGGCAAGGTGCAGGGCTCCTACAACAAGGGCGATGTGGTGACCATTCTGGAAACCAAGAATGGCTGGGGCCGCACCAATAAGGGCTGGATTAAGATGGAGTACGTAAACACCAGCGGCACCACCACCCAGACCCCCACTGACACCACCAGCAATAATACCACCAACAATAACACCACTGCCAGCACCGGCAACGGCAGCACCACCGTCCAGTTCCGGGGAATTGTCACCGCCAAGCAGCTGAACATCCGTGCCAGCGCCAGCAAGGACAGTGACAGCCTCGGCAGCTACTCCTACGGCGCACGGGTGGAAATTCTCGAAAAGAGCGGCGATTGGGGACGTACCAGCAAGGGCTGGATCAGCCTGAACTACGTCTATCAGGACGGTACCACCGGCTCCAACACCGCCAAGGGCACCGTCACCGCGGGCGGCGGTCTGAATATCCGCAGCGGTCCCGGTAAGGGCTACGATTCCGTGGGTTCCTACGCCGAGGGCGACAGCGTGACCATTCTGGAGCAGTTCACCTATGACGGCGTCACCTGGGGCTGCACCAACAAGGGCTGGATCAGCATGGCCTATGTGGATACCGGTTCCTCCGGCAGCAGCAGTTCCAATTCCTCGGATGGTCAAAAGGCTACCGTCACTACGGAAAGCGGTCTGCGTGTGCGCAGCGGCGCAGGTACGAACTATGACGTGGTAGGTTCTCTGAAATACGGTACCAAGGTCACAATTCTCTCTCAGAAGACCGTGGACGGCACCACCTGGGGCGAAATCAGCACCGGCTGGATCTGCATGGATTACGTTTCGCTTGATTAATAGGCTGTTACAGCGGGGCTTCCCAATTCGGAAGCCCCGCATTATAACCAGAAGCATATGCACCTGTCAGGGTTTCTTGTAAGGAGATTTTCTGTCATGAAAAAAACACTGCTGTTGATTCTGCTCTGCTGCCTGCTGCTCACCGGTTGCGGCAGTACCGCTTCTACCCCCACCACTGCGGTGGAAACCACAGAGCCGCTGGAAATTCTGACCGTATTCTCACCCAACGAGAATGCGGATGGCTTTGTCAAAACGGATATCGCAGTTCCCGCCATAACGGACGCTGTCATAATCCAGCAGCTGGTCAATGTCGGTGTGCTAGCTGAAGATACCAGCGTCAGCACTGTCATGGAGGTGTCTACTGATACAGGAAAAGCCACACTGGAAGCAGACTTCAATGACGCTCTGCGGCAGTCCCTTCTGCCCATGGGTACCGCTGGGGAATATGTGCTGATGGGCAGTGTGGTGAACACCTTCCTGACTGCCTACCAGGCCGATGCCATTACCATCACCGTGGAGGGAGAGGTTTTGGAGACCGGGCATTCCGTTTATGATCAGCCCCTTGAATTTTATTTATACTAACTCTTGATTAAATGCTTCAATCAAGAATTAGTATTGCCCGTACAACGCATGATAAAAAACAGGCCCCGAACAAATTCGGAGCCTGTTTTCTGTGTCAATTACTGATTCTTTTCCGCCTTCTTGGCAGCCTTGGCCTTGGCCTTGGCTTCCTGAGCCTTCTTTGCTTCCTCTTTCGCATGCTCAGCGGCGGTTTCGTTGGAGGAAATTGCCCACTTCTCGAACTCAATGCGAACCTGGTCCGCACCGGTCTCCAGAACAATCCGGGACTCCTTAACATCCACAACCGTACCGGTGATGCCGCCGATGGTGGTGATCTTATCGCCCTTCTTGACAGCGGAACGCATCTGCTCCGCTTCCTTCTTGCGCTTGTTCTCAGGACGAATCAGCATGAAGTAGAAGATGGCGATCATCAGCACCATCATAATCAGGGTGCTGCCCATGCCGGCGCCTGCACTGGTTGAAGTCAGAAAATTCATTAAAAAAACTCCTTCGTTTTTAATATAGACACTATTATAGCATCGTTCCCGTAAAAAGCAAGGGCAACTTTAGATTCTTCTCGCCAATTTCTCGGAATACTCCGCCCGGAACTGTGCGAAGGTCCCCTCGTCCAGTGCCTGACGAATCCGCTCCATAAGCTTATTGTAAAAATACAGGTTGTGCATCACCGCAAGGCGCATGGCAAGCATCTCCTCCGCGATAAAGAGATGGCGGATATAGGCACGGCTGAACCGACGGCACACTGGGCAGTCACACTGGGGATCGATGGGCCGCTCATCTGTCATATACTTGGCATTCTTCAGATTGATGGCCCCTTCCCACGTATTCAGACGGGCGTGCCGGGCATTGCGGGCGGGCATGACACAGTCGAAGAAGTCCACGCCACGGGCAACGGCCTCAATGATATTAGTTGGTGTACCCACACCCATAAGGTAGCGGGTCTTGTCGGCGGGCATATAGGGTTCCACTGCCTCGATGATGTCGTACATCTCCTGAGCTGTCTCCCCAACCGCAAGGCCGCCAATGGCATAGCCGGGCAAATCCAAATCGGCGATACGCTTCATGTGCTCCATCCGGATATCTGCGTAGGTACCGCCCTGATTGATGCCCCACAGCATCTGCTGCGGATTCACCGTGTCCGGCAGGCTGTTCAGCCGAGCATTCTCTGCCTTGCAGCGTACCAGCCAGCGGTAGGTTCTGTCCACGCTCTGCTGTACATAGTCCCGGGGAGAGGGATTCTCAATGCACTCGTCAAAGGCCATGCAGATATCGCTGCCCAGATTGGACTGAATCTGCATACTCTCCTCCGGCCCCATGAAAATCTTGTGTCCATCGATGTGGGAGGCAAAATAGACCCCCTCTTCCTTGATCTTTCGCAGGGAAGAAAGGCTGAACACCTGAAAACCGCCGGAATCCGTCAGAATGGGGCCGTCCCAGGTCATGAATTTATGCAGCCCTCCCATTTCCCGGACGACCTTGTCCGTAGGCCGCAGGTGCAGGTGGTAGGTATTGGACAGTTCCACCTGACAACCGATGTTTTTCAAATCCTCCGCGCTCAGCGCACCCTTGATGGCCCCCTGCGTACCCACATTCATAAATACCGGGGTCTGGACGGTGCCGTGGGCGCAGGTAAACACGCCCCGCCTGGCTTTCCCTTCCGTTTTCTTCAGTTCAAACATAATTACCTCACAAAATGGATATTCACTCTTATACACCTTTACCGCTGTATTATACAGGATTCCTTCGGCATTTTCAAGTATACCGGCAAAATCGGAGCAGGTATTCACCATTGGCAGAAAAATTTTCACACCGCCCTTGATTTTATGCCGAAATCGAATACAATAGAAAGCATATTTCACGGAAAGGTTGAAGCAGCTATGAATAAAATCGTGATTCCCCAGGGCTACCGCCTCAAATTGGATGCCTACGACACCCAGCGCGCCATTGCCTACATCAAGGATACCTTCCAGGAGGAGTTTTCCAAAGCGCTGAACTTAAAGCGCGTTTCCGCACCCCTGTTCGTCACCGAAAGCTCCGGCCTCAACGACAACCTGAACGGCT